>NZ_RZOT01000499.1:0-4631 GCF_003999085.1 Mesorhizobium sp. M4A.F.Ca.ET.090.04.2.1 | reverse complement strand
AAAACCGCGTCACACTTTTCGGCATCATGCTCTGGACTGCTCCTACCGTGTCAGCCGCTTGTGCGTCATGCGGTGCGGGGTCGCCGCTTCCGCGCCCAGGCGGCGCAGCTTGTCCTTCTCATATTCCTCGAAGTTGCCCTCGAACCATTCGACATGCGCGTCGCCCTCGAAGGCGAGCATGTGGGTCGCCATGCGGTCGAGGAACATGCGATCGTGGCTGATGATGACGGCGCAGCCCGCATAGGCCTCCAGCGCGTCTTCCAGCGCGCTCAGCGTCTCGGTGTCGAGATCGTTGGTCGGTTCGTCGAGCAAAAGCACGTTGCCGCCGCCCTTCAGCATCTTGGCAAGATGCACGCGATTGCGCTGACCACCGGAAAGGTTGCCGACCTTCTGCTGCTGGTCGCCGCCACGGAAGTTGAAGGACGAGCAGTAGGCGCGGCTGTTGACCTCGTGCTTGCCGAGCTTGATCACCTCGGCGCCGCCGGAGATCTCTTCCCACACCGTCTTGTTCGGGTCGAGCGCGTCGCGGCTCTGATCGACATAGCCGAGCTTGACCGTTTCGCCGATGCGGACCGAGCCCGTATCCGGCTTCTCCTGGCCCGTGAACGTCTTGAACAGCGTCGTCTTGCCGGCGCCGTTCGGGCCGATGACGCCGACGATGCCGCCCGGCGGCAGCTTGAACGACAGATCCTCGATCAGCAGTTCGTCGCCAAAGCCCTTGTTGAGGCCCTCGACTTCGATGACGACATTGCCGAGCCGCTCGCTCGCCGGGATGACGATCTGGGTGTCGGTCGGCTTGCGGTTCTGCGACTGCTCGACCAGTTCCTCATAGGCCTTGATACGCGCCTTGGACTTGGTCTGGCGCGCCTTCGGCGAGGACTGGATCCACTCGCGCTCGCGCCAGATCGCCTTCTGGCGCGAGTCGTCCTCGCGGCCTTCCTGGATCAGGCGCTTGGCCTTGGCGTCGAGATATTTGGTGTAGTTGCCCTCGTAAGGAATGCCGCGGCCGCGGTCGAGCTCGAGGATCCAGCCGGTGACGTTGTCGAGGAAGTAGCGGTCGTGGGTGATGATCAGCACCGAGCCCGGATAGTCGCGCAGGTGCTTTTCCAGCCATTGCGTGGTCTCGGCGTCGAGGTGGTTGGTCGGCTCGTCGAGCAGCAGCAGGTCGGGCTGCTCCAGCAGCAGCCGGCACAGCGCCACGCGGCGGCGCTCGCCGCCCGACAGGTTGGTCACCTCGGAATCGGCCGGCGGGCACTGCAGCGCGTCCATCGCCATCTCGACCTGCTGCTCGAGGTCCCACAGGTTCAGCCTGTCCATCTCGTCCTGGAGCTTGGCGGACTCGTCCGCCGTCTCGTCGGAATAGTTCATCATCAGCTCGTTGTAGCGCTCGATGATGGCGGTCTTCCTGGCGACGCCGTCCATGACGTTTTCACGCACGGTCTTGCTGTTGTCGAGGTGCGGCTCCTGCGCCAGGTAGCCCACGGTCGCGCCCTCGGCCAGCCACGCTTCGCCCTGAAACTCCTTGTCGAGCCCGGCCATGATACGCAGGATGGTCGACTTGCCCGAGCCGTTGGGGCCGAGGATGCCGATCTTGGCGTCCGGATAGAAGGACAGATGAACGTTATCGAGCACCTTCTTGGTGCCGTAGGCCTTCGACAGGCCGGACATGTGATAGATGAACTGGCGAGCCACGCGCGCTTTCCCTGGAACTGAAGTGTCAACTGGATGGAGGTTGCGCGCTATGTAGGCGATGCCGGGCCGAACGGCAATCGCTTTCGGTGCCGCGGCCCGAACACCAAACGCTCATCAACCTGCAAGCATCCGGTTGCCGTTGCCCTTTTTCGGCACGCTATCCGTTCATCCGAAAGCACCGATTAATCATTCCCGGCAAAACGGAGGTGATGGCAATCGCTGGTCGATGGCGGTTGCAGCGAAGAGGACGGATCGACTGCGTTGCTGAACAGTTTCCTGCTCCTTGCCGAAGCGGTTCTCTATTTCGGCGTCATGGTCACGCTGTTCCGTTTCAGGGCGCGCATCGGCCTCGGCGTCTTCGTCTGCGCGCTCGGCGTCATGCACTTTCTCGAGACCTATCTGGCCAGTGTCTTTTACGTCGCCCTGCCCTTCGGCATGGTGTCGCCGGGTTCGGCGGTGCTGTTCTCGGGCAAGCTGGTGATGCTGCTCCTGCTCTACATCAAGGAAGACGCGGCGACGGTGCGGCAGCCGATCTATGGCCTGCTGCTCGGCAATGCCCTGATGATCGGCTTGGTGCTGATCCTGCGCCTGCACGCGATCTCGCCGCTTCCGGACGGCAAGGCCCCCGATATCGGCTTCATGGTGTGGGGCACGTCGTTGCTCTTCGTCGACGCCATCCTGATCATCCTGCTCTATGAAAAGCTCGGTGGCTACCTTCGCGATCAGTTGTTTGTCCGTATCCTCGTCTCCGTCGCCTGCGTGCTCAGCTTCGACCAGGCGGGCTTCTTCACCGCGCTGCATTTCGTCACCGGCGCGCCGATCGCCGTCTTCTTCGGCGGCTGGTACGCCAAGATGAGCGCCGCCCTTGCCTACAGCCTGATGCTGGTTGCCTATCTGCGCTGGCTCGAGGCCCGGCAGATCGCCGTGCCGCGCGGGATTTCGGACATTTTCGACACGCTGACCTATCGCGAGCGTTACGAAGCGCTGGTCAAGCATGTCGGACGCGACGGCCTGACCGGCCTGCTGCATCGCGGCAGCTTCGAAACTGACGGCCAGGCCGCGGTCGCCGCCAGCCAGCGGACCGCCAGGCCGCTCAGCCTGCTGATCGTCGACGTCGACCATTTCAAATTGATCAACGATCGCTTCGGCCATGCCGAGGGTGACAAGGTGCTGAAGTCGATCGCCGCGGTGCTGACCGAGGTCGCCGGCGCCGAGCAAAAGGTATTCCGGATAGGCGGCGAGGAATTCGCCATCCTGACCGAGCAGCCGCACGCCGTCGCAAGGCTGCTCGGCGAAAGCATCAGGCATGCGGTCAAGGCTTCCGCCAGCACCAGCAGGTTCGAACTGACCGTCAGCGTCGGCGTTTGCACCCTTGGCGAGGCCAGCAACTGCCTGGCCGATATCTTCGCGCTGGCCGACAAACGTCTCTACAAGGCCAAATTGGCGGGGCGCGACCGCGTCATCGGCGAACTGGGCGACGACGAGGCCCAAGATCCCGGCATCCGGACGAGATCGGCATAAGGCGCCGGCGGCAGAGCGGCGAAGGCCCTCACCAGGCTTATTGGAAGCCGCTCGGATCGACCGTACCTTTCGGGCAACCCGCCTTGGTGGTCGGCGCGGACGCCAGCATCAGGCTGCCCAGCGTGCTGTCCGGGCCGATCGGGCCGGAGAGGCCGAGCGTCAGCTCGCCGATCATGCGCCTGCCGCTCGATGGATCGACCAGGCAGGACACACGAACCCGGTCGCCGGCGCCGGCACCGAAGGCGCCGTCGAAGGCGTCGCGGATCTGATCCGACGTCAGCTGTTTGCCGATATGTTTGGTGAAGAGATCGCGCACCGGCGACGCATTCACCGCCTGCATCAGGTTCAAGGCATCGGCGAAATACTCCTGCTGGCTCTTGCCGTAGCAGGTGCCATGCTTGATCCATTCATGCCGCTCCAGCTTGGAGGCGGTGCCCGGCATCACCTGATCGAGCTCGGCGCGGGTGTTCGCATCGAGATCGACCTTCGGCAGGTCCTGCCAATGGGCGGGATTGTCATTGGCCTTGTCGCCCGCCGACACCTGGCAATAGAAGTTGCCGTTCGGCTGCGGCCACAGCCCATGCAAGGTGAAATGCGTGGCGTCGAAGCCGGACTTCGACTGCGCCTGGCATTCGGGCTTGCTGGACTTGGTCTCGCAGAAAGCCGGCTGCCAGCTCAGCGCGAAGACATATTCCGGCTTGCCAGAGCCAGGCTGCGCCGGCTTGTTCTGATCGGCCGGCTCCGGCGTCGCAGCAGCACTGCCGGCGGTGACATGTCCGCAGCTGATCTTCACCCAGCGACGGTCCGGATGGGCGCCCGGCACAAGGATGAGGTAATGTGTCGGCTCATCCTTGTTGCCCGCCAGCAGCTGGTAGCTTTGTCCGGCCGCGGTCGATATGTTCCCGGGGTTCTTGCCGTTCTTGATCGCCTGCGTCGCCGGACAGGCGGCGTCGGCCACGAAGCTGCCGCTCATCTTCACATCGGCCCGCGCTGCTCCGGCGAGCGCCGTGACGGCGGCAGCCAACAAAAAAGCAAAACCAGTCCGCATACCCGCCCCTCGGCTCAAAATGTCGCGGCACACACTGCCGCTGTCTCCGTGTCAGAATTGCGATGGCCCGCGCCGCAAGGGAAGAAACCCACAGGGCAAAATCAGCCTGGCCGCATTGACCTAAAACCGCCGCCGGCGCAAACAAAACTCTCGTGAGCACGACAAGGGCGTTGCGGGGGACGAAGCGAAATGCCATTCAGCCAGCAGCGCCTGGTCAGATCGCCGACCGGCGCCGATCTCAACCTCTATGTGAAGGAGACGAGCGGCCAGCCGCGCGCCGTCGTCCAGATCAATCATGGACTGGCCGAGCACGCGGCGCGCTATGCCCGCTTCGCCGATTTCCTCGCCAAGCGCGGCTGTCATGTCTATG
>NZ_RZOT01000498.1:0-4641 GCF_003999085.1 Mesorhizobium sp. M4A.F.Ca.ET.090.04.2.1 | reverse complement strand
GACCAGGATCTGCGGCTTGACCGCGCTTTCCATTGCGCGCACCCGGCGAATGAAGTCCACCGCCTGCATGTCCGGCAGTCCGCCGTCGACAACGATGACGTCCGGCATGTCGGCGGCGCACACCTCAATGGCATCAAGCCCGCTGGCCGCTTCGATCACGGTGAAGTCGGAGCCACCGAGGATGCGCTTTGCGACCTTCCTGATGACGCTCGAATCGTCGACGAACAGGCAGCGTTTCATTTCCGGGTCCTCTTTGCCATTCCGGCGAACCGGCAACGTGCGGGTAACCGTGGCCACCATAGTTCAATCTGGTAAAGAAGCGGAAAAGCCGTTAGGTAAAGTTTTTGCAAAGATGCGCCTTGTTCGCTTTTGCGTCACGAACTCAGCCTGGACTGGCCGGAAAAACTTGCTTCGCCTGAATTTCAGGCTCCATCACAAATATTATCTGGAATAAATACTTTATCTGTTCTTGCCGGCGGATACAGCGCTCAGACGACCGACAGCACGATTTCCTCGGCTGTCGCATGGATCGATATCGTCATGTTGGCCTCGCGCGCCAGGAGCAGCGTGTAGTAGGGCTGGACGGAATGGGCGTCGATCGGCTCCTCGGGCTTATGACCGGAATGCAGTTCGAGGAATTTCGGCGGCACGCGCAGCATCGGACCGCTGGCCGACAGCGCAAAGCGCGGCTCGGCGTCGAGATTCTCGAGTGTGACGACAAGCTTGCCGCCGCGCGGGATGGCGGCGTTGGCGACGAGAATGAGGTTGAGCAGCAGCTTGACCTTGTTCTTGGGCAGGAGCGCGCGGGTTCCGTTCCACACCAGCTCCGGCTTCTCGTTCTTCAGGAAGGCGATGGCGACAGCCTCGGCGTCGCCGGTGTCGATCATCATGCCGGCGGAACCGGCGGCGCCGAAGGCAATGCGGGCAAATTGCAGCCGGGCCGAAGCGTTCTTGGCACTCTGGCGGATCAGTTTCATGGCGTCTTCGTCGGCGCCGCCCTCATCGAGCAATTCAAGGCCGTTGTTGATCGCGCCGACCGGCGAGATGATGTCGTGGCAGACCCGGCTGCACAGGAGCGCGGCAAGGTCGGGTGCGGAAAGGGTGAAAAGCTCGGCCATAGGCGAAGTCCCTGCTAAAGTTCACGTATTCACGGCCGAGCGATCAGTCGTTGCGCCCCGCCAACACGAATCACGCGCTCTCCCTGGGCACTCTGAATACACAGCGCCTGTGCGTGCAGCAACAAATCCAAAATTGTCGGCGGCGAAAATGGTGCTTTCGCGCAGAAATGCCGGGCCGGCGCAGCGACTCGTGGCCGGAGGCGGGGCTTCCCGGCCTTCGAACCGCCATCTTCATGTGAGAGTTTAATGGTTGAAAAAGGATTACGGCATAGTTTGCCCGTGAAAGTCACCTCAAGCGGCCGCCAAGAGCCGGAGGGGGTGCGAGGCGTCGGCGAAAGTGCTCCCTGACGGAGATTGGAAGCATGTTTTCCCGATACTACGACCGGAATCTTTTCCGCGTCATTTCCATGGCGATTGCCTTCTTCAGCGTTCTCGCCTTCTCAACCTCCGCGCTGCGGGCCCAGGAATATACCGCTCAGGAGATCGTCGATTCCGGCCACAAGTTCTTCGGCGCGACCTCTGGCGGCCTGGCCACGGTCGTCGAGAAGATTTTTGCGTCCTACGGCCTACCGAACGGTTACCTGCTCGGCGAGGAAGGGTCCGGCGCGCTGATCGGCGGCCTGACCTATGGCGAGGGCACCCTCTACACCAAGAATGCCGGCGACCATAAGGTGTTCTGGCAAGGCCCTTCGCTCGGCTGGGACTTCGGCGGCGAGGGGTCGCGCGTCATGATGCTTGTCTACAACCTCGACGACATAGGCAATCTCTATAACCGGTTCGGCGGCGTTGCCGGCTCCGCCTATGTCGTGGCGGGCGTCGGCTTCAACGTGCTGCAGAACAACAGGGTCCTGCTCGTTCCGATCCGGACCGGCGTCGGCGCCAGGCTCGGCGTCAATCTCGGCTATCTGAAACTTACGCAGCGGCCGACCTGGAACCCGTTCTGACAAGCTCATGGCCGCGCCAATCCGACATCAGTGCTTCGGCCTGTTGCAGGTCTTGCCGCGGCATGCTCTTGCCGCGGCGCTGGATTTCCGTCATGCCAAGGTGGCAAAGTCGAGCTTTGGCGGTTGCCGCCATCCATAGCGGATAGTCACCTTGGTCCAGTCGATCCTGTTTTTCGCCCTCGGCTTTCTTTGCGCCGGCTTCCTGGCGCGGCTTGTCGCTCCGGCCATCTGGCGCCGGGCGGTCGCGCTGACGCGCCGGCGGCTCGAGGCTTCGATGCCGCTGACGCTGGCCGAAATCCAGGCAGACAAGGATCAGGTCAGGGCCGAGTTCGCGATGTCGACGCGACGGCTGGAGATGATGGTCAAGGCCCTGCAGGAAAAAGCCGCCGAGCAGTTGGTCGAGATCGGCCGCGGCCGCGAGGCGCTTAAGGGGTTGGCGGTCGAGCGGAAGGACAAGAACCAGGCGCTTTCCGACCTCGAGGCGAGGACCGGGGAACTGCACCAGCGCGAGCAGCAGTTGCACCAACTGTCCGAGAAACTGGCGCATATGGAGCGCATGCTGGAGAAGCGCGCGCTCGAGCTGGAAAAGCTGGAGCACATGTACGACGATGCCAGCTTCGCCTCGAGCAACCGCCAGATCGAGCTGGTGGCACGCGAATCCGAGCTGGACAAGCTCGCCAACGACATCGCCATGCTGCGCGCCCAGCGCAAGGAAGCGGACAGGCGCAACCAGGAGACGACGGCCGAAAGCAAGGCCGCGCGCGAGGCCCTGAAGGCGGAAAAGAAGAGAACCGGCGAACTGGACAAGAAGGTCGAGCGGCTGCTCGCCACGCTTGCCGATCGCGAGGAGAAGCTCGACCGCCGCGAGAAGGAACTGCTACGGCATCGCGAGCGGGCGAAGGGCGAGGCCGCAGGGCCTGCTGCCGCGGCGTTGACGGTCGACGTTACCGGCAACGACATCGACAAGGCGATCGCCAGGCTTGATGGCGATCGCGAGCGGCTGGAGGCGCGGCTGACGACACTGGCGCGCGAGAACAAGCGGCTCAAGACTGACCTTGCCGCCCGGGAAACATCGAAGTCCGGTGCGGGCAATGATGCACGCAACGCAAGTGCTGCCTTGCGCGACCAGATGAACGAACTGGCCGCCGAGGTCGTCAACCTGACGATGAAGCTGGATGGACCGGATTCGCCGATCGCCAAGGCGCTCGCCTCTCCGCCGCGTGAAGGCCGACCGGCGAATGGGGAACGCGTCACCAGCCTTGCCGATCGTGTGCGGGCGCTGCAAAAGGCGCATTCGCCGAACGGAAGGTAGCGCGCACCGCCACCTGCTTGCACCCAGGGCCGGGCATCACCATGTCTGATGCCATGATCCTCCGTGCGGTCGCCGCGGTTTTCCTGCTCGCTCTCTGGCTCTTTTATCCGCTGCTTTCTGCGCTGTTGGATGTCGCGACGTCGCTGTGGGGTATCACCGAAATGGCCTGCGATGCGCGATCGAGGGCAACCGGCGCTCCAGTGCCGCTGGCAGACGACATGGAGGTCTTCAGGATCGAGGCCGCCCCGAGTGAGATCGGCACGACGCGCATCGTTCCGAAACCAGATCAGTCTTCGACCACGTCTCTCATAGGCGATGTCAGCCGCGCGAAAAATGATGCAGCGCGATTGCCGATGCGGCCGCGACATTGAGGCTGTCGAAGCCTTGCGCCATAGCGATCCGCACCGTGCGCAATTGGGAGAGCAAGCCCTCGGGCAGGCCTTCGCCTTCGGTGCCGAGATAGAGCGCCAGCCGCTTCGACCTCTGCGCATCGCGGATATCTGTCTCGCCGCTTGGCGACAGCGCGAACTGGCCAAAGCCCGACTGATCGAGCAGGGCGGTGAAAGCGGCGGTGTCGTCAAAGGATGCGAAGGGGACTTTCAGCGCCGCGCCGACCGACACGCGAATGGCTTTTCGGTACAACGGATCGCAGCAGGTCGCGTCCATAAAGACCGCATCGGCGCCGAAGGCGGCGGCGTTGCGGAAGATCGCGCCCATATTGTCGTGGTTGGCAATGCCGACGAGAACGACGATAAGCGCGCCGCCGGGCAAGGTGTCGAGCAAGGCCTCGGCGGACTGCGCCGGACCCCTGCTGCCGATCGCCAATATGCCGCGATGCATGTGGAACCCGGCGATCCCGTCGATGATCTCGCTGGTGGCGATATAGACCGGAAGGTCAGCCGGAGCCTTGCGCAAGGTGGTGTCGAGGCCCGCCAGCCGATTTTCGAGGACCAGCACCGATTCGGCGGCAAAGCGGCCGGCCGAGAAGAGCACGTCGAGCACCACCTTGCCCTCGGCGACGAAACGGCCGTGACGGCCAACGAGATCGCGCTCGCGGATATCGAGATAGGCGGCGACGCGCGGGTCACCTGGATCGTCGATGCGGATAAGGTCCATGCGCTGCCCAGCCGAGGATTCAAAGTGCCGGAGCGTGGCTCGTGGGTCCGTCTGGACCCAAGCCACGCTCTGGCGATCGTCAGCGAGGTAAGGAGCGATCGGGCCTGCCGGTCAAGCCCCGGCGCGCCGCAGCCGATGGGCCATCTGGGAC
>NZ_RZOT01000497.1:0-4657 GCF_003999085.1 Mesorhizobium sp. M4A.F.Ca.ET.090.04.2.1 | reverse complement strand
CACCCCCGCAGCCGCCCGGGAGAGCGATTCCCGCCTGCAGCGGATGATCAGCGCCGCCGTCTCAAGCCCAGTGGACGGGTCGTTTTTGGCCAGCCCGGAAGTCATCACCCGCGACGCTTCGTTCTGGCTCCTTGCCGAGCTGGTGCCGATGACTGCATTCGTGCGCGACCTGTTCAACGGCGGTGACTTTCTGCTTTGCTTCACCGACCTTGTGAGGGAACATGCGCCATCGGCACGCTTGCTCGGCCAGGCTTTCCAACTCACGGCAGCCGAAGCGCGGCTGGCTTGCAGCCTGACCGCCGGCGACGGGATCGACGCCGCGAGCGCCCGATTGGCGATTGGCCGTGAAACCGCGCGAACCCAACTCCGCGCGATCCTCGCCAAAACGGGAACGCATCGCCAGGCCGAACTCACGGCGCTGCTATCACGCTTGCGCGCCCCCTAACACCACTGAACTGCGCGTCACCCATTCGGGTGAAGCGCGCATGCGCTTGCCACCGCATACTTCCCCAACAGATTGCCGAGATCGCGCCTATGGAACCCGGGGCAGTGCTGGATGGCATTATCGTTGGGCAAAGATATTCATTCCAACTCGCGGGCGCGGCCGGCACGATCGCGCATCGCGGCAATGGCGTTCCTCATCGGCGCATTTTGCTCGGTGTCGCTGGCGGCTGAACCAGCAAGGCCCCTCGTCGACCTCGAACTGGTCCTCGCGGTGGATGTCTCGTCCTCGATGAGCTTGTCCGAACAACGGGTCCAGCGTGACGGTTATGTCAGCGCATTCCGGCATCCGGACCTCGCTGGAGCCATAGGATCGGGCGCACGCGGCATGATCGCTGTTTCATATCTCGAATGGGCCGGGCCGAACTATCAGCGCGTCGTTCTGCCCTGGACGATCGTCGGCAGCTACGACGACGCCAAGCGGTTCGCCGACGCCCTGGCGGTCGAGCCTGTCACAGCGCAGGCAGGCACTTCCATTTCGGGCGCCCTTCTGTCAGCGGGCGACCTGTTTGCAAAGAGCCGCACCGCAGCGGCGCGCCGGATTATCGATGTATCGGGAGACGGTCCCAACAATGCCGGCCTGCCCGTCGCGCCGATACGCGACAGGCTGACAGGCTCCGGCATCACCATCAATGGACTGCCCGTCTCGCTGCCGCGCGGTGGTTCAAACGGCTTCCAATCCTTTGGCGAGCACTATCTCAATCTTTACTACGAGCGCTGTGTCATTGGCGGACCGGACTCATTCTTGATCGGAATCGACGATCTCGGGCAGTTCGAAGTCGCGATCCGCCGAAAGCTGCTCCTTGAGATCGCGGGCATGCCCGCGCGGCCCAGACTCGCGTCCTACAGCCCGGCAGGCGGCCGGATGTTCGACTGCTCTATGATCGGAACCACCGCGCGGTAACGCGCTTGTGCTGGCCTAGGGACGGAAAGCCGCTCCCCAGCTTTCCAGAAATCTAGCTCGCGGCATTGAAACGCAGGATGACGCGGTCGTCCTTGTCGGCGATGATGAGCTTGCCGGCGTCGAATGGTAGGAGGCGGCCTTGGCCAGCGCCTCGAACAGCGCCTTCTCCTGAGCCATGACCTCAGGCGCGCAGGCCATGTAGGTCGAGCCGATGTCGCTGATGGCGATCTTTTCGCCGTCCACCTTGGCGGTGGCGAAATAGGCGTTGCAGGGGCCCTTGCCGCCGGCCTTGCCGCCCTCGTCCACCCGGAACGTCGCCTGCGGGTCGGTGATGACGCCGATGCCGTCGATATATTCGACCAGCCAACTCTGCCCGAGCAGCGTATCCGCCGTTGGGTCCTGCGCCACCATCTTCAGCACGATGGTCTCAGGCTTATCGCTCAGCGGGTCGACCTGATGGCGCGTATCGGTGATGAACAGCAGCTTGTCGTCGACGGTGATGCGCGCCTGCAGCGCGTAGGTCATGTTCGGGCGGACGACCCGCGGGTCGAAGCTGATCTCGAACTTGATAGGCACCTGGCCCGCCGGCGCTACCTTGCGCTCGCCGATGATGGCGGCCGGCGCGTCGGCCAGCGACATGTCGGCAAGCTGCACCGAGAGCACGGCATTGGGCGGCAGCGCGATACGCTCGCGATACATCACCTCGCCCTTCAGCGTCGTCTCGGCGGCATCGGAGAATTCCGGCACCGCAAGTACGCCAACGACCAACGGCACCAGGCCGAAGATGAAGAATTCAGCGATCCTGTCCAGCATGACCCAGCTCCCCTAGGTTGCGCCAGCCAACGCAGGGTCCTGCAGGATTGCGGTCAATACATGGCCACGGGGTGGATTCTAATCGGTCGGCTTCGTCATCCAGCGCTCGGCTGCCTCGTCGTCGGCCTCCTTGGCCTCGACCCAGCCACCCTCGGAAGCATCGGCACGGTGCTCCTTCTTCCAGAAGGGCGCGCGCGACTTGAGGTAATCCATGAGGAAATTCGCCGCCTCGAATGCCGCCTGCCGGTGCGCCGAAGCCGCCACCACCAGCACGATGTTCTCGCCGGGCCGGACCTTGCCGTGGCGGTGGATGACGGTCAGCCCCTGCAACGGCCAGCGCTGGACCGCCTCGGTGGCGATGCGACCGATCTCGGCCTCGGCCATGCCCGGATAGTGTTCGAGCTCGAGGGCGGCGAGCCTGCCCTGCTCGTCGCGGCAAAGACCGGAGAAGGTCACCACGGCGCCGATATCGGCACGTCCCTTGGTCAGCCCGGCGATTTCGGCGGCGACGTCGAAATCCTCGCGCTGGATGCGTATTGCAGGCACCACAGCGTCCGCCACCTCAGCCCCCTGTCATCGGCGGGAACAGCGCGATCTCGCGCGCGCCCGCGATCTTCTCGCGGTGGCCGACATGTTCCTGATTGATGGCGACGCGGATGACGTCAGGAAATTGCAGCGCGTTCTCGTATTCCTCGCCGCGCGACTTCAGCCAACGCAATAGGTCTGCCACCGTCTCGATGCCGGGTGGCAGGTCGACATCCTCTTCCGGCTTGCCGATCCGCTCGCGCACCCAGGCGAAATAGATGAGCCTGGTCGCCATCTCACTCGTCCATGATGTGCTTGAGGCCGGCGCGGAAATAATCGTAGCCGGTGTAGAGCGTCACGAGAGCTGCGATCCACAGCAGCACCAGTCCGGTCTGCGTGGTCAGCGGGAAGATCTTGTCGCCGGCGGGGCCCGCCAGCAGGAAGGCGATGGCGACCATCTGGATGGTGGTCTTCCACTTGGCGAGCTGGGTGACGGGCACGGACACCTTAAGCGCCGCCAGATATTCGCGCAGGCCAGAGACCAGGATCTCGCGGCATAGGATGATGATCGCCGCCCACAGCGACCAGCCGGCGATGCCGGCATGGCGGTCGGTGTCGGCGGCAAGAAGCAGCAGGCAGGTGGCGACCAGCAATTTGTCGGCGATCGGATCAAGCATCTTGCCGATGTTGGAGGTCTGCTGCCAGGCGCGCGCCAGATAGCCGTCGAAATAATCGGTGATGGAGGCGAGCAGGAAGATGACCAGCGCCGACCAGCGGGCGAAGTCGCTCGACTTCAGATGTCCCTCGAGAAAGAAGCACAGCACCACCAGCGGCACCGCGATGATACGGGCGTAGGTGAGGATGTTCGGCAGGTTAAACGCGCGCTGGGCCATGTCGTTTTGGGTACTCTCTCCGCTGCGTACTCAAATCAGAAGGGAATGTGGGGGGTCAACTGGTCAGATTCGATTGGTCAGGCGAAAATAGGCGCAAGAATGGTCAGCTGTCATGAAAATGGTTGTAGACCAGCTTGGCCATCTGTTCCGAAATGCCGTCGACCTTGACCAGGTCCTCGACCGCGGCGCGGCTGACGGCCTTGGCGGTGCCGAAATGCAAAAGCAGCGCGCGTTTGCGGCCGGGGCCGATGCCGGCGATCTCGTCGAGCGGACTCTTGACCATCTCTTTCTTGCGGCGGGCGCGGTGCGAGCCGATGGCGAAGCGGTGAACCTCGTCGCGCAGTCGCTGGACGAAATAGAGCACGGGGTCGCGCACCGGCAGCGAGAAAGAGTCCCTGCCCCTGACGAAGAAGCGCTCGCGGCCGGCGTCGCGGTCCTGGCCCTTGGCGATGCCGATCGCGGCGACGCGGTCCTCGATGCCGAGATCGGCGAGGATCTTGCGCACCGCCGTCATCTGGCCCTGGCCGCCGTCGATGAGGATGACGTCCGGCCAGGCCGGAAAGCCGCCATTGGCCTCGATGCCGTCCTCGCCGTCATCCTCGGCCGGTGCGCCTTCCGCCTCCTGCCGCGTGTCGCCATGCTCCTTGAGCAGGCGCGAGAACCGCCGCTCCATGACTTCGCGCATCATGCCGAAATCGTCGCCGGGCGTGATCTCAGTCGAGCGGATGTTGAACTTTCGGTACTGGTTCTTCACGAAGCCTTCCGCCCCGGCGACGACCATGGCGCCGACGGCATTGGTGCCCATGATGTGCGAGTTGTCGTAGACCTCGATGCGCACCGGTGGCTTGGCCAGGCCGAAGGTTTGCGCAAAGCCCGACAGCAGGCGCGCCTGCGTCGATGTCTCGGCCAGCCTGCGGCCGAGCGCCTCGCGCGCGTTCTGCAGCGCGTTGTCGGTCAGGTCCTTCTTCTCGCCGCGCTGTGGCACGGAGATCGACACCTTGCGGCCGGCGCGGGTCGACAG
>NZ_RZOT01000496.1:0-4658 GCF_003999085.1 Mesorhizobium sp. M4A.F.Ca.ET.090.04.2.1 | reverse complement strand
GCTTTTCAATCGTCGCACCTGAAGTTGATCGCCGGCAGCGAGGGCAGGTGTCGTTGACGCGGCATCGGCAAGCGTTCACTATTTCGCTGGCAGGGAGGACTGCAGGCCGCGCTCGCCAACGAGGCGTCTGGCGTGCCGCTTGGTTTGCGGAGATGGCGAGGGAAGAGACATGTCGGACGTATCTCCCCAGTTGATAGACCGGCTGGTCGCCATTTCCCGCGCGCTTGCCGGCCACATCGATCCGGGCTCGGCGTTCCGGGCGACGGCGATCGAAATCGGCACGCTCATTCCGCACGACCACATCGACCTGGCGGTGCTGTCGCAGGACGGCCGCATGCATGCCTGCTACGAAGCCGGTTTCCACACCAGTTGGAGCGATCTGGCGCAGCATCCTGTCGAGGGCAGCCCGATCCGGCGCGTGCTGTGGGGCCAGACGCCCTTTCTGTTGTCGGACAACGCGCTGGTCGACGAGCGCTTTCACTTCGCCGGCGCCTTCGACGAGCCGATCTTCGAAGCCAGGCTGCGCAGCCGCATCATCGTGCCGCTCAGGGCGCGCGGCAGCGTCATCGGCGCGCTCAACATCAGCCGCCACGAGGTCGGCTGCTACACGCTGACGGATGTGGCCGTCGCCCAGCAATGCGCCGATCTCATCGCCCCCTACATCTTTGCGCTGATCCAGACCGAGGAGGCGCGCCGCGCCATGCTCGCCGAGAGCGAGGCGCGCAACCGGGCGGAACTGCTCAGGGTCGGCGCCTCGCAACTGACCGAAGGCATGGAGCGCGAGCGCCGCCGCATGGCCATGGACCTGCACGACCAGACGCTTGCCGATCTTGCCCGCATCGCGCGCCAGGTCTCGGCCTTCCGCAGCCGGGGCATGGCGCGGACGGCCCAACTCGCCGATCTCGAGCAGGAGATCGCCGGTTGCCTGGCGGAACTGCGCCACATCGTCGACGACATGCGGCCGAGCGTGCTCGAGCTGTTCGGGCTGCGCGACGCCGTCGAGGCGCATCTCAACCGCAGTGTCGCGCGGGCGAAGCCGCCGATCGCCGTGCGGATCGCCGACACCAGCGACGGCAGCGCCGACAGCCTGCCGGAGACGATGCGCACGTCGCTCTACCGGATCGTGCAGGAAGCGATCAACAATGCGGTGCGGCACGCTGCACCCGGCCGGATCGAGGTGCTGCTGACCTCGACCGACGGCGTGTTCAAGGTCGTCGTCACCGACGACGGCCATGGCTGCGGCACGATCGACCCGGCCGCGCAGGGCGGCATCGGCCACATGCATACGCGGGCGGCGCTTGTCGGCGCGCGGCTGCGCTTCGAGCCGGCCGGCCGCAAGGGCGGCACCAGGGTGGTGATCGAGATCGACCGCGCGCCAGCTGACGGCAAGCCGGCCATGGCGGCGAGCGAGCCGGTATCGGAGGTGGCGTGATGCTGGTCATGATCGCCGAGAATGACGGACTGCATCGCACTTTCGCGCGCCGGACGGTGGAACAGTTGTGGCCTGGCGACGTCGAGGTGATCGAGGCCGGCGACGGCGAGGATGCCATCAACATGGCGGCCGAGCGCGAGCCGCCGCATGTCGTGCTCGACCTGCAACTGCCCAAGGCAACGGGCATCGAGGTGGCCCGCGCCATCTGGAGCCGGCGCGCCGGCACGCACATCCTGTTCTGGTCGAACTTCGCCGACGAGGCCTATGTGCGCGGCGTGGCGCGCATCGTGCCGCCCGGCTCGGTCTATGGCTATGTACTGAAATCGGCTACCGAGGAAGGCATGCGCTCGGCGCTTCGCGGCGTCTTCCGCGAAGGCCACTGCATCATCGATCGTGAGATACGCGGCATCCAGCATCGCGTCCAGGATCGTTTCGAAGGCATCACCGATGGCGAATATGAAAGTCTGATCGACATCGCGCTCGGCCTGACCGACCGGGCGATCGCGGCCCGCCGGGGCCTGTCGATCCGCGGCGCGCAAAGCCGCATCAAGCACGTCTACGACAAGCTGGGCATCGTGCCGCCGGAGGACGGCGCCGGTGAGGCCTCCGTCTTCAACTCGCGCACGCGGGCGATCTACCTCGCCTTGGCGCGCGGCCTGATCAACATCGACGCGCTGCGCCGCGAGCAGGACCGGCTCGACGCCTGGCTGGCGCAGGCGGCGCCGCTGCAGGACCAGTAATTGACGTCCGCGGCCTGAAGGGACCGACTGTGCAAAACCACAGTCGGCGCTGCGCGTTGACCCGTATCGCCCGGCCCGGGCGCTGACTAGGCTCGCTCCCCACAACAAGAAAATGCCCGGGAGGCGCCGATGCCGTTCGTCAACATTCGGATACTCGAGGGCCATTCGCAAAAGCGCAAGGACGAGATCTCGCGCCGCGTCACCGAAGCCATCAGCGAGGTCGCCGAACTGCCCAAGGACGCGATCTGGGTGGTGTTCGAGGACGTGGCCGGCAGCGACTGGTTCGTCGGCGGCGCGGCAGTCCGCAAGCCGAAGGACCAGTGATGTCGATTTCGGCGCCGGCCCGCCATTCCGGCTTCGGCGACGTTGTCGGCAACGCGGCGATGGAACGGCTGGCGACAGGCTACTCCTTCATCGAAGGGCCGGTGTGGCATCCTTACGATAAATGGCTGGTGTTTTCCGACATTCCCGAAAGCCGTATGTACAGGCGCAGCTCTTCGGGCGAGATCGAGTTGTTCCGGGAGCCCAGCCATAAGGCCAATGGCAACACTCTCGACCGCCAGGGGCGGCTGGTCACTTGCGAGCACGCGACGAGCCGCGTTACCCGCGCCGAGCCGGACGGAACCGTGACCGTGCTCGCCACCCATTACGGCGACAAGGAGCTGAATAGCCCGAACGACGTCGTCGTCGCCACCGGCGGCGCCATCTACTTCACCGACCCCGGGTTCGGCCGGGCGGAATTCTACGGCGTGCCGCGGCAGCAGGAGCTTTCGTTTCAGGGCGTCTACCGGATCGACGGCGACCGCGCCCTGACCTTGCTTGCCGACGATTTCGCGCAGCCCAACGGGCTCTGCTTCTCGCTCGACGAATCGCGGCTGTTCGTCAACGACACCGAGCGCGGGCATATCAGGGTGTTCGGCGTGGAGGCCAACGGCGACCTCAATGGCGGCGCGGTCTGGGCGGCGACCGAGGGCACTGAGCCGGGATCGACCGACGGTATGAAGATCGACAGCCGCGGCAACCTATATTGCACCGGCCCGGGCGGCATCCACGTGTTCGATGCGTCCGGCGAGCTTCTCGGCGTCATCGCGACGCCGGAAGACTGTGCCAATTTCACCTTCGGCGACGAGGATCTGAGGAGCCTCTACATCGCCGCGTCGACGTCGCTTTACCGGCTCAGAGTCCGCGTGCCGGGGCTGAGGCTGTTTTGAGCGCGGGATCGTCCGGGCTCAAATCGGATTGGAAGTGAGGCCGGCCTTAAAAGCCGGCTGGAATGCAGCAGTCAACACATCTGGGAGGATATGACATGAAGAAACTACTCGTCCTGAGCGCTCTGGCGGCGATGCTCGCCTCGGGCACCGCGCTGGCCGACACCAGTGGCAAGAAGATCGCCTTCTCCAACAACTATGCCGGCAATTCGTGGCGCCAGGCGATGCTGGACAGCTACGGCATCGTCACCAAGAAGGCGGTCGAGGACAAGGTGGTCGCGGCCGCCGACGTCTTCACCACCGCCGACAAGGAAGTTCCGACCCAGGCTGCGCAGGTGCAGAACCTGATCCTGCAGGGCTATGACGCCATCGTCATCAACGCCGCCTCGCCGGATGCGCTCAACGGCGCCATCAAGCAGGCCTGCGATGCCGGCATCGTCGTCGTCTCCTTCGACGGCATCGTCACCGAGCCCTGCGCCTACCGCGTCGTCGTCGACTTCAAGGACATGGGCAAGCAGGAAGTCGAGCAGATGGCCAAGTTCCAGCCCAAGGGCGGCAATCTGCTGGAGATCCGCGGTCTCGCCGGCACCTCGATCGACGATGCCATCCATGCCGGCATCCTCGAAGGCGTGGCCGCGCATCCCGAGTTCAAGATCGTCGGCTCGGTCACCGGCGACTGGGACCAGACCACGGCGCAGAAGGCGGTGGCGACCATCCTGCCGTCGCTGCCTGACGTGGTCGGCATCGTCGACCAGGGCGGCGACGGCTACGGCGCGGCGCAAGCCTTCGCAGCCGCCGGCAAGCCGCGCCCGACCATCATCATGGGCAACCGCCAGGACGAGCTGAAGTGGTGGAAGGAGCAGAAGGACAAGGACGGCTACCAGACCTGGTCGGCCTCGATCGCGCCCGGCGTCTCGTCGCTAGCCTTCTGGGTGGCGCAGCAGGTGCTGGACGGCCGCACGGACATTCCGCACGACCTTCTGGTGCCGTATCTCGCCTTCACCCAGGACGATTTCGAAGCGGCCCTGCCGAAGATCAAGGAGGGTGGCGTCGCTACGCACGAATACACACAGGAAGACGCCATCGCGGCCATCAAAGCCAACATCAAGTGATGGCTGAACTGTTGCCGCCGGCATCGCCAACCGGATATCGTTGAGCATGCCCGAGGCAAACACCGATATAGTCAGGCCGGATGGCGCCAAAAAGCATTTCGGCGCCGCCAATTTTGACATCATCAGACTGGACGGTGCCGAAAAGCATTTCGGCGCCGTCCGGGCG
>NZ_RZOT01000495.1:0-4690 GCF_003999085.1 Mesorhizobium sp. M4A.F.Ca.ET.090.04.2.1 | reverse complement strand
GCCGGCGGCCGTATGCAGCTGTCGCCGGCCTATGCCTCCCTGGACGCCGCCATGGGCGCGGACGTGCTCGACTATGTCCTTGCCAATGCGGAGAGGCTCGGCGCCATCCACGGCAGGGATTTCGTGTCCGGCTTCCTGTCCAGCCATGTGAGGCGGTTCGGCGATTTGGCGAGCGATCCGCGGCTTGCGCCGCTTCTTGATCGCAAGAGCCGCTTGCGGCAGGCGCGCAAACGCTTTGTGCGGACGCTACGCCGGCTGGCTGGCGGTTCCTGAGGCTAGGCTCTCCCGAATAGCTCGTCAGGCGCCCTCGACGACCGAAAAGCCTTCGAATTGCGGATGGCCGAGATAGTGCACCTTGGAGGTGCCGGCGTTGCGGTGCGCGGCGCGGAAATTTTCCGATTTGGTCCAGGCGACGAAATCCTCGTGGCTGGCCCACACCGTGTGTGAGGCAAACAGCGTGTAGCCTTCGGCCTCGTTCAGCGGACCGCGCAGCAGGTGGAACTCCCTGAAACCTTTCATTTCAGACAGGCTGGAATCACGGTTCTTCCAGACATCCTCGAAGGCGTCTTCCGAGCCGTTCTGGACCTTGAAGCGGTTCATGGCGATGTACATTGGTTTCCTTTCATGCGGTTCGTTCCATCCACTTTCAAAATGGACCGATTTCGGCCTCGAACACCAAACTCCTGCTTGCGATGCGCGACGGAATTGGAGGGAAGGGGGCAGCATTGCGAACGATGCCGAGCGCGACCTGATCGAAACTCGACGATCCAGAGGTTTGCAGGATGCGTAGATCGTCGATACCACCACCGCTGCCGATCACGAAAGTCACGACGGCATTATTGACCGCGGTCAATTGCACTGACGGCGGAACGGCGCGGTTGACGCGGCTGAGCTTCCTGATGACGTCGCCGCGGTAATTGTACTCCGCAGCCTCGCTGCCTGCCTCTTTCTGCTTCTTGCCCTTGCTGGCCGCCTGTGCCAGCCGGTCTTGGCCCTCTGCGGTGCCGCGCTTGTTGTCCGTTTCTCTCGCTGTCGGGGATGGTGCCGACGGAGTCGGACGGGCGCTGGGGATTGGCGGCTGGTCTGGAACAACGACGGGAGTTTCATGGGTGGCAGGTGATTCGGTGCTGGCGACAACACTCTGGTCATCGGGGCGCGGGGAGCCAGCCACCAGTACGTCTGGCCGGCCGGCAGGTTCCGGCGACACTGCGGGAGGCTGTGCGGCTGCTTCCCGAGTGGGCTCGGAAGGCTGCGTTGGTGGCGCTGGTCTGACCGGCTTTGCCGGCTCCGGCCTGGCCGGCTTTGGCTCCAGCGTGACATTTATCGCCACCGGATCCCTGTCAAGCGCGCTGCCGGCAACCTTGTCTCCGGACTGGTCGCTGCCTTCCGATTGCTCCGAATCCGGCGATTTGAACGTGCTGGAAGGCGAGATCAGAAAGAACGCCGCCGCGGCGCCGTGGAGAATGCAGGAGACAATGACGGCAGCGGGCCATTTGCCGTTGCGGGCCGCCGCCTGCGCAAGTTCAGGCGGCTTGGCCGGCGCTATCGCCAGCTCGCTGCCGGCGTCGGAGAGGGGGATGATTTCCTGCATGTCGCGGGCCGGAAATTGCAGCGGCCTGCATGCAAAAGTCAAATCAAGATCATTTGCCCGCGGAGGTAACGCGCCGAGGCCGAGCAGCGGCCAGGCCACGGTCTCTTGCCTGAATGCGGGATGCAGCCCCAATGCCGTCTCAGACCCCGAAGGCGATGGTGGTTCGGGTCGAGGTCTTCAGTCCGCGCATGCAGGCGGCGGGCTCCACGCTTGCGCCGGCGCATTCGGTCGCGCTGTTGATCAGCACGCGGCTGACCTTGGCGCAGTCGGTGCCGGCAAGATCGAAACGCGTCACCTTGGTCTTGCTTACGGGAAGGTCCTTGAAGTCGAGTACGGTCAGGCGGTCGACGACGCCGGCCTCGTTGAACAGGGCGATCTCGAAGGCCGTTTTCGACAGGTCGGCGCCGAGCGCGTTGTTGACCACGAAGGTCAGCCTGCAGCCCTTGTCGGAGGGCTGCGCGGCATTGAGTTCGAGGTTGAGTTGAGGAACCGGCGAGGACTGGGCCCACGCCGGCGCCGCCGCAAGCGACAAGGTCAGCAGACGAAGCAGTCCCGTCAAGCTTGTCATTGTCGTCAGCCTCCAAAGCGCATGGTCGCCGCCAGCTTCAACGTGATGCCGGGTTCGTAGAGAACGGCAGTCGTGCTGCCGTTCAGCGGGTTGGTGTATTTGACGTCGAACAGATTGTCGGCGCGGAAGTCGAGTTTGAGATTGTCGGTCGCCTGGTAGCTGGCGAAGGCGTTGACCAGCGTATAGTCCTTGGCCACGGAGTTGCCCTTGGGCTTGCCGTTGTATTGCACCTCGCCGCCGACGGTCAGCTTGTCCTGGAGGAAACGAAGGCCGAGCTGCGCGGTGACCTGGGAGGAGGGGATGGTGGCAAGGTCGGCGCGCTCGCCTTCATAGGAAATGGTGTGGCCGTTGATGATCGAGGCCGAAAGCCCGGCATAACCCCAGCGGGCATCATAGACGCTTTCCAGTTCGAAGCCGTCGATCTTGGCCTTGGCGAAGTTCTGGTACTGGAAGCAGATCGGGATGCCGGGACCGAACGGGCAGCCGCTGGTCGGGTCGAAGGCCGAGAGCGTGACGCCGTCGATGTAGTCTTCGACATCGTTGTTGAAATAGGCGGCCTTGAGCCGCAGCGCGTCGCCGCCTTCGAAAATGTCGTTCCGCTTGTAGTTGACGCCGAACTCGACGGTCTTGCCGATTTCTGGCTTGAGATTGGGGTTGGGCAGGAACGGGAAGGTGACTCCTGCCGGATGGTTGCCGCTGATTAGGGTCTCCGTCAGCGAGGGCGAGCGGTAGCCTTCCGCGTAGGTGCCATAGAACTGCAGGCCAGACAGGCTGGCGCTTTCGAAGGGCGAGACGCCGACGGTGATGCGCGGCGACAGCCTGTCGCCGGACGTCTCGTTATCCGAATCCTTCAGGCTGTAGCTGTCGTAACGCAGGCCGGTGATGACCTCGAGCCATTCCCAGGTGAGCTTGTCCTGAACATATGCGCCCGAAACGTTGCGCTTGCCGGAGGGCGTGTAGAAGCTGTCGCCGCCGGCGGTGCCGCCCGTCTCGACATCGTCGCCGACCCAATCGCCGCCATAGGTCAGCTCGTGCGCGATGTCGGCGGTCTCGAAGCGAGAGGTGTTCCAGATGTCGATGCCGGTGGTGTCGACGTCGAAGGTCGAGGTCGAACCGGCCGGCAGCACGACGGGAAGACCGGTTTCCGGATCGAAGCGGTTTTGCGCGATGAGGCTGGTCAGATCGAGATTGGTCCTGTTGTAGGAGGCGTTGATGTGGAGGTCGAGCCAGCTCCTGGCGTCGTCGGTGATGTTGTAGCGGGCTGTAAATGTGTTCGACTTCAGGTCGACATCGTTGGCCGGCACGCCGCTGCTGGTCTCCGTCCAGCCGTCGCTGGAGCCGACCCAGCCGAGTTTCAACTCGCTGTTCTCGGTCGGGCGGATCGTGGTCTTGAGCAGGCCGCTCAGCACGTCGAAGCCGGTGCCGGCGACAGTGTCGCCGCCGCCATTCTTGTAGTCGTCATAGTCGCGGTAGACGATGTTGCCGAGCACATCCCAGTTCTCGTTGAAGCGGTAGGCGCCGGTGGCGCTGGTGGTCCAGCCCTTGCCGTTGCTTTCATAACGGCCGGTGAGCGCGCTAGCCCAGCTTTCCTCCGGCTTGAGGAAATCCTCGGCATCCTTGGTGTCGAAGAAGACGACGCCGCCGATGGCGCCGGAGCCGTAGGTGTTGGCGACCGGACCGCGGATCACGTCGACGGATTTGATAAGTTCAGGGTCGACGTAAAAGGTCGACTGCGTGCCATGATCGGAGCGCTGGAAATCCTGCCTGGCGCCGTCGATGATGACCGCGACGCGGCCGAAATCCTGCAGGCCGCGGATGTTGATGCTGGAGCTGACGCGGCGCGCGTCGGCCTGCACGGTTACCCCCGGCACGCCGAGCAGCATCTCGTTCGACGTCGTCGCCATGCGGCGATCGAGCTGCTCTCGGTCGACATGGCTGGCGGAGGCAAGCGACTGGATCGCCGTCTCGCCGGTGCGGCTGAGGACCAGGATCTTGTCGAGCAGCGTCGCCTCGGCCGGCTTCGTCTCTTCTGTCTTCTTTGCAGAATCGGTCTGCTGCCGCTCGCTTGCAGGCTGGGCGGCCTGTTGCGCGTTTGCCGGCGGTGTCAGGATCGCGATCACCGCCGCGCCGGCCAGAAGCGCGGCCATTCCCTTTGCCATAGACCGTTGCGCCGGGCCCGCGTTCTCATACGCCAGACCCAGCCTTTGCCAATTCGCCAACCCCATGCCCCAACTCCAAATCCAGTTCGATGCTGGCTGGCCGAGGCTCGCTGGCATTTTTCATCGCATCCGGTGCGTTAAATGTTGACTCATTTACTCCGGTATTGCACTGGTTATAAAACATGATTATTCGAGTCAAGAAATTAATCGGCATTTTATGCAGGCGTCCGGCCAGGTGGCCGGCACAGGGAAAGGACCGACCCAGATGAACACGCACAACGCAAACGATTTCCGCTATCGCGTCCGTCGTTCCGAAGACGTTGCCACCCGTTTCGACCGGGTTCCGCTGGCGGTGAGGACGCTCTCCAGCAA
>NZ_RZOT01000494.1:0-4711 GCF_003999085.1 Mesorhizobium sp. M4A.F.Ca.ET.090.04.2.1 | reverse complement strand
CGCCACCCGCGCGGAGCGGATGTTGCAGAAGGCCGGCACCGGCTCGGCGAACATGCGCGGGTCGAGCTCCCAGGGCTCCCGATTGACGTCGAGATAGGCGCGCGGGAAATTCGCCGCCAGCATGGGCGCGCCGAGCACCACGGCGCCGCCGAACAATTCGTCGACATAGCAATCCTCCGACCGGCGGATGGCGTTGCTGTCGAGCTTGGCCATGGCCAAAAAACGCTCGGGATAGTAGCGGCCGCTATGCGGCGAATTGAAGAGGAAGGGAACGCGCTGCTCGGCGCCCGATCGGATTTCGAAGGGTGGAACGACCGAAAAATCCTCGGCTGCCGTCTTCAATGTGAACGAACCAGGAAACAGCACTGCATCATGGTCTAAAACTGCCATCTCCCCGGCCGCATGTCCAGCATTTCAGCGCTCTGTCCCCGTTGTCAAAGTCGGGCTTATGCGCCCAACGTTCACTTGATGTTTACCGACACCTCCTCATATACAGGATGGTTAACGGGCTTGCCCGGCATCAACATCGGGCGGGTGATTCGGACGGGACATGATGGCACGCATTCTGCTGGCGGAAGACGATGATGATATGCGCCGGTTCCTCGTCAAGGCATTGGAGCGCGCCGGCTATCAGGTGAGCGATTTCGACAATGGCGCCAGCGCCTATGAGCGGCTGCGCGAGGAACCGTTCTCGCTGCTTTTGACCGATATCGTCATGCCGGAGATGGACGGCATCGAGCTTGCACGCCGCGCCACCGAGATCGATCCCGACCTCAAGGTCATGTTCATCACCGGTTTCGCCGCAGTAGCGCTCAACCCTGATTCCAAGGCGCCGAAGGACGCCAAGGTACTGTCGAAGCCGTTCCACCTGCGTGACCTCGTCAACGAGGTCGAGAAGATGCTGCAGGCGGCGTGAGGCGTTCCAGCTTGATCCCGGCGCGCCTTCGGGCGCGACAAAACGAGCCCTTCTTTCGTTTTTCCACCTATTGACGCGCCGGATCAAAAATGGTGTATGCGCGGCATCGGATGGGCGTGTAGCTCAGCGGGAGAGCACTGCATTGACATTGCAGGGGTCACAAGTTCAATCCTTGTCACGCCCACCATCCTAACAAATCCCCACGGGAACAAGAGAGTAGGGCAATACGGCAGCAGGATCTTGCCGCTGCCTAATCAGCCCTGCTCTCTCACTGGCTTACTCTCCTACACTCATTGCGGCCGAGGGTCGGGTCTGTTGGGCCTGTCGTGGTTGCCGTTCTTGCCTTCGCGGCACGGCGCATCGCCAATGCCGCAGCATTTGCCGTGATAGGTGACGTTCGGCTTGAGGTTATCGCAATCCCGGGGGGTGGTCGTCTTACAGCCCGCCACCACTGAAGCGGCGGCGATGGCAAGCAAGGCGTTTCTCGAAAGAATAGGCATGGACGTTCTCCTTGTGGACCGCGTTTGTTACGCAGCGCTGGGTCGCGTCCCTCCAAGGATTGGTTCAAACGAATCGGAAAATTTCTGCGAAGCCTTTCGCCATGCGCCGGCGAACAAGGCGCCGTTGCCGCTGGTGAGCGAGTGGCGCGTGTGGCGTGGAACCGCTCTTCCATCGACGACACGATTGCGCCTGTAGCCGAACGCGTCCACGACCGACTTTGCGTTGGCCATTGCCAGAAGGTGGCTGCCCAGCCCATCCCCTCATGCTGCGGCAATCAGCGTCGATTGCGGCTCAGCCCGCGCCGAGGCGAACGTCGCCTGTCTCGACATGCCGCAGAAACCACCCATAAGTCTGTTCCAATCCATCGCGCAGCGAGCAGCGCGGCCGCCAGCCCGTTGCAAACAGGCGCGACACGTCCAGCAGCTTGCGCGGCGTGCCGTCCGGCTTTGTCGCGTCGAAGGTTACCGTGGCTTCGACGCCGACCACGGACAGGATCGTGCGGGCAAGCTTGCCAATGCTGATGTCTTCTCCCGAGCCGACATTGACGTGGCCGTCGCCGGAATAGTTCTTCAGCAGCCAGACAAGCGCATCGGCGGCGTCGTCGACATGCAGGAACTCGCGCATTGGCCTGCCCGATCCCCAGACCTCCAGCTGCTTCCCGCCGGCACGCTTGACCTCATGCGCCTTGCGCATGAGGGCCGGCACGACATGGCTGCTGGTGAGGTCGAAATTGTCGCCCGGACCATAGAGGTTGGTCGGCATGGCGGAGATGTAGTCCACGCCATACTGACGCCGGTAGGCCTGGCAGAGTTTCAGCCCGGCGATCTTGGCGACCGCGTACCATTCATTGGTGGGCTCGAGCGGACCGGTCAACAGCGCGTCTTCGGGGATCGGCTGCGGCGCGAGCTTCGGATAAATGCAGGACGAGCCGAGGAACAGGAGCTTCCGCACCTCGCAGCGGAAGGCGCTCTCCATGACATTGGTCTGCACCACCAGGTTCTCGTGGAGAAAGTCGACCGGAAGCGTGTCGTTGGCCAGGATGCCGCCGACCTTTGCGGCCGCCATTACCACTGCGTCCGGCCTGTGCTCGGCCATCCAGCGCCGCACGCCGGCCTGGTCGAGAAGGTCGAGCTCGCTGCGCGCGACCGTCAGGATTTCGCAATCCTCGCCTGCCAGTCGGCGCGCGACAGCCGAGCCGACCATGCCGCGGTGCCCGGCAACGAAGACCCGTTTGCCCTTCAAATCGAAAGTCATCGGCCCACCCCCGGGCGGAACGTCCGCCCTGCCATGGCTGCATCGTCAAAATCCGCGAGGTCGGCCTGCACCATTTCCGCCACCAGATCCCTGAAGCCGGTCCTGTGCGACCAGCCCAGCACGGCTCTCGCCTTGGACGCGTCGCCGACCAGGAGGTCGACCTCGGTTGGCCGGAAATAGCGTGGGTCGATGCGCACCAGGACCGCGCCCGAAACGGCGTCGATACCCACTTCGTCTGCGTCATGGCCTTGCCAGAGCACGGTGCGCCCCGTCTCGGCGAAGGCCAGTTCGACGAATTCGCGCACCGAATGCGTCTCGCCCGTCGCCAGCACGAAATCGTCGGCCTCGTCGTGCTGGAGGATGCGCCACATGCCCTCGACATAGTCGCGCGCATGGCCCCAGTCGCGTCTGGCGTCGATATTGCCGAGATAGAGCACATCTTGCCGCCCGTGATGGATCGCGGCCACCGCGCGCGTGATCTTGCGGGTGACGAAGGTCTCGCCACGGCATGGACTCTCGTGGTTAAACAGGATGCCGTTGGCCGCGAACATGCCATAGGCCTCGCGGTAGTTGACCGTCGTCCAGTAGGCGTAGAGCTTGGCCGCCGCATAGGGCGAGCGCGGACGGAAGGGCGTCGTCTCGTTCTGCGGCGCCACCGACGCCTTGCCGTAGAGTTCCGAGGTCGACGCCTGATAGAAGCGCACCGACCTTTCGAGGCCGAGGATACGGATCGCCTCCAGCAGCCGCAGCGTCCCCAGCGCATTGGCATTGCCCGTATATTCCGGGTTCTCGAAACTCACCTGGACATGGCTCTGGGCGCCGAGATTGTAGATTTCGGCGGGTCGCGTCTCCTGCACGAGGCGGATCAGGTTGGCCGCGTCGGTCAGATCGCCATAGTGCAGGAAGAGGCGTGCGTCGCGCTCATGCGGATCGACATAGAGGTCTTCGATACGCCCGGTGTTTGATGAGGACGAGCGGCGTTTGACGCCGTGGACGACATAACCCTTCTCAAGCAGCAATTGCGCCAGATAGGCTCCGTCCTGCCCGGTCACGCCGGTGATGAGCGCCACTTTGCCCGTCATTGTCCGTCTTCGCCCGCCCCTCGGGAGAAACAGGGAAAACAGATTTGCCCGGCCAAGGCAAATTTATGGTCTTCGAACGGAACCGATCGGTGGTCGAGGTCAAACGCCTGCGACGGCGCAGAGGCTCTTCATTCGGGCCACCGCAAGCTCGGGATCGGCCAGCAATCCCGCCTGGTCGGCCAGCCGGAACACATCGGCATAATGCAGGATGCCGCGCGCCGACTGCATGCCGCCGACCATCGCGAAATGCTCCTGATGGCCATTCAGCCATGCCATGAAGACGATGCCGGCCTTGTAATATTCGGTCGGCGCCTCGAAGATCTTGCGCGACAGCGGCACCGTCGGCGCCATCAGTGCGTCATAGCCGGCGCGGTCGCCATCGGTGAGCCTGGCCAGCGCCGCGTTGGCGACCGGCGCGATGGCGTCGAAAATGCCGAGCAGCGCATGCGAGTGCCTCCTGCCGTCGCCGGCGATCAACTCGGGGTAGTTGAAGTCGTCGCCGGTGAACATGACGACGCCTTCCGGCAACCGATCCCGCAGCGCCACCTCCTTGCTGGCATCGAGCAGCGATATTTTTATGCCTTCGACCTTGCCGGCATGCCGCTCGATGATGGCCACGACCGTATCGAGCGCCGTCTCGAAATCGCCACTGCCCCAGTATCCCTTCAGGGCCGGATCGAACATGTCGCCCAGCCAGTGCAGGATCACTTTGCCTGACGCCTGCGAGAGGATCCGGTCGTAGATGCTGGAATAGTCGTCCGGGCCCCTGGCGACCGCCGCCAGCGCGCGGCTCGCCATCATGATCGCCTTGCCGCCCTGCCCCTCGATGAAGCCGAACTGCTCCTCATAGGCGGCAATCACATCGTCGAGCGTGCTCGCCGCGGAAGGCGCCAGATGATCGGTGCCGGCCCCCGAAGCGAGATCGGCCCCTTCGACGGTCCGCGCCTCTGCAATCGAG
>NZ_RZOT01000493.1:0-4744 GCF_003999085.1 Mesorhizobium sp. M4A.F.Ca.ET.090.04.2.1 | reverse complement strand
GGGTGTTCTTCATTGGTGATAAATGGAAACCCTTCCCGCCGTTATCCTATCGTCTTCGAACGGGATGTGCTCCTGGCCGAGGTTCAGAAACGATGGGCGCGGTTCGATCTCCGCGCTCCACCTTGTTCAGAACGTGTTGAACGGCAACCTCAAGGTCGTCGTGCCCCCAGCCAAGCTCGGCAATCTCGCCATACCGGACGAAATGCGAGCGGTCGAAGCCGTATTCGAATTCATTGTAGGAAATCACGCTTCGGCCGATCAACGCGACCACCCAAACGCGCCGGTCGTCCCCTGCCGGAGAGCGATGCGTCCATAGCTCCGGTCGATGCCGAACACGTCCCAGAGTCTTCTCTGCGCAAGATTCATGCGCTCTCGCCCCGCGTTGATCAGGTCCCAAAGAGCCGCCTCGTCCATCTGTCCAACCCCTTCACTCGACGATCGCTATCGCAAAGCCGTCATAGCCCTTGGCGCCGACGGTCTGGATGGCGGTGCCGTCCAGTCGCCTCTCGCCCCCAATGAACGAGAACGCCGCGCGTGCGCCTTCGACATTGGCGTCGCCGCTATCTTCCTGCACCACAGCGCCGTCACGAATGACGTTGTCGCAGACGATGACCGTTCCAGGCCGTGACAGCTTCATTGCCCAGTCGAGATAATTCGGATTGTTCGGCTTGTCGGCGTCGATGAAGACCAGATCGAACGGACCCGCGTTTTCGCCACTCAGCGCGGCGAGCGATTGAAGCGCTGGACCGATGCGCAGATCGATCCGGTCTGACACCCCTGCCCGCTCGAAATTCGAGCGTGCGACCCTGGCATGGTGCGGATCGAGCTCCAGCGTCACGACCTTTCCATCAACGGGCAGTCCCCGCGCCATCCAGATTGTCGAGTAGCCGCCAAGCGTGCCGATTTCGAGAATCTTCCTCGCGCCGCGGATGCGCACCAGCAGCGACAATAGCTTGCCCTGCGCGGCGGAGACATCGATCGCCGGCAAACCCTGATTGCGGTTTGCCGTGAGCACCGCGTCAAGCACGGGATCCGCCTCGAACAGGGAAGCAACGATGTAGTCGTCGACGGCCGTCCAGGTCTTCTTGCTCATCATAGTTCCTCATGGCCCAAATGCGAAAAGGGGCCACATAGGGCCCCTTTCCATCTTCTCTTCTCATCCCGCGCTTACTGCGCGGCGGTGACCATGTCGGTCAGCATCGGCTCGGCGACCTCGACGCCCGAGGCCTTGCGGCGCTCGTCGATGATCAACTCGTCGCGCGAGGTGGCGATGCGCCGGATCTGGCTCATCGTGCCGCCGGTGCCGGCCGGGATCAGCCGGCCGACGATGACGTTTTCCTTCAGGCCCTGCAGCATGTCGGTCTTGCCGGCAACCGCCGCTTCGGTCAGCACCCTGGTCGTCTCCTGGAAGGAAGCGGCCGAAATGAAGGACGGCGTCTGCAGCGATGCCTTGGTAATGCCGAGCAGCACCGGCTGACCTTCGGCTGGCTTCTTGCCGTCCTCGATCAGCCGCTCGTTGACCTCTTCCAGCTCGATCACGTCGACGTGGTCGCCCGGAATGTAGGTCGAGTCTCCCTGCGTGGTGATCTCGACCTTCTGCAGCATCTGGCGAACGATCACCTCGATGTGCTTGTCGTTGATCGACACGCCCTGCAGGCGGTAGACCTCCTGGATCTCGTTGACGAGGTAGGAGGCAAGCGCCTCCACGCCCTTGATCGCCAGGATGTCGTGCGGCGCCGGGTTGCCGTCGAGGATGTAGTCGCCCTTCTCGATGACGTCGCCGTCCTGGAGATGGAACGGCTTGCCCTTCGGGATCAGGTATTCGACCGGCTCGAGCGTCGAGTCATGCGGCTCGATGATGATACGGCGCTTGTTCTTATAGTCGCGGCCGAAGCGGACCGTGCCATCGATCTCGGCGATGATGGCGTGATCCTTCGGACGACGTGCCTCGAACAGTTCGGCAACACGCGGCAGACCGCCGGTGATGTCCTTGGTCTTGGCGCTTTCCATCGGAATACGCGCCAGCACGTCGCCGGGACGGACATGCGCGCCCGGCTCGACCGAGAGGATTGCCTCGACCGAGAGCAGGAAGCGGGCATCGCCGCCCTTCGACAGCTTGCCGACCTTGCCCTTGGCGTCGTGCACGATGATCGCCGGCTTCAGGTCGTTGCCGCGCGGCGTCGAACGCCAGTCGATGACCTCGCGCTTGGTGATGCCGGTCGATTCGTCGGCCGTTTCCTGGACGGAAATGCCGTCGACCAGATCCTCGAACGCCACCTTGCCCTCGATTTCGGTGAGGATCGGGCGGGTATAGGGATCCCACTCGGCGATGCGCTGGCCGCGCTTCACCTTGTCGCCATCGTCCACGAAGAGGCGCGAGCCGTAGGCAACGCGGTGCGTGGCGCGTTCCTTGCCGGCCTCGTCGAGGATCAGCACCGCCATGTTGCGGCCCATGACCATCTGCTGCCCGTCGGAGTTGCGCACCACGTTGCGGTTGCGGATCTCGACCTTGCCTTCATAGGAGGCTTCGAGGAACGAAGAGTCCACCACCTGTGCCGTGCCGCCCATGTGGAAGGTACGCATGGTGAGCTGCGTGCCCGGCTCGCCGATCGACTGCGCCGCGATGACACCGACGGCCTCGCCCTGGTTGACAGGGGTGCCGCGGGCGAGGTCGCGTCCGTAGCAGACCGCGCAGACGCCGGTCCTGACCTCGCAGGTCAGCGCCGAGCGGATGCGCACCGACTGCACGCCGGCCTTCTCGATCTGCTCAACGTCGCGTTCGTCCATCAGCTTGCCGGCCTTGACCAGCACTTCGCCGGAGACCGGATGGTTGATGTCGTCGAGCGCAGTGCGGCCGAGCACGCGCTGGCCGATCGAAGCGACGATCTGGCCGGCATCGACGATCGGCTGCATGGTGAGGCCCTTGTCGGTGCCGCAGTCGAGCGAGTTGACGATGCAGTCCTGCGCCACGTCGACGAGACGACGGGTGAGGTAACCCGAGTTCGCCGTCTTCAGAGCGGTGTCGGCCAGACCCTTGCGGGCGCCGTGGGTCGAGTTGAAGTACTCGAGCACGGTGAGGCCTTCCTTGAAGTTCGAGATGATCGGCGTCTCGATGATTTCGCCCGACGGCTTGGCCATCAGGCCGCGCATGCCGGCGAGCTGGCGCATCTGGGTGGGCGAACCGCGCGCACCCGAATGCGACATCATGTAGATCGAGTTCATCGGCTTCTGACGGCCGTTGTCCTCGAACTCGACGGCCTTGATGCGGGCCATCATCTCGTCGGCGACCTTTTCCGAGCACTTGGCCCAGGCATCGACGACCTTGTTGTACTTCTCGCCCTGGGTGATCAGGCCGTCATTGTACTGCTGCTCGTATTCCTTGGCCAAAGCCTCGGTCTCGGACACCAGCTTGATCTTGGTGTCCGGGATCAGCATGTCGTCCTTGCCGAACGAGATGCCGGCGCGGCAGGCATGCGCGAAGCCGAGCGCCATGATGCGATCGCAGAAAATGACCGTCTCCTTCTGACCGCAATGGCGGTAGACGGTGTCGATCATCTTGGAGATGTTCTTCTTGGTCATCTCCTGGTTGGCGGTCTCGTAGGGCACGTTGACGTTCTTCGGCAGCAGCTCGCCGATGATCATGCGGCCGGGCGTGGTGTCATAGATCTTCGACACGACATTGCCTTCGGCATCGACCGAGCGGAAGCGGCCCTTAATCTTGGCGTGCAGCGTCACCGCCTTGGTCTCCAGCGCGTGCTGGAGCTCGCCCATGTCGGCGAACACCATGCCCTCGCCCGGCTCGTTCTGGTTGACGATCGAGAGATAGTAGAGACCGAGAACCATGTCCTGCGACGGCACGATGATCGGCGCGCCGGATGCCGGGTGCAGGATGTTGTTGGTCGACATCATCAGCACGCGGGCTTCGAGCTGCGCTTCCAGCGACAGCGGAACGTGAACGGCCATCTGGTCGCCGTCGAAGTCGGCGTTGAAGGCCGTGCAGACCAGCGGATGCAGCTGGATCGCCTTGCCTTCGATCAGGGTCGGCTCGAACGCCTGGATGCCGAGGCGGTGCAGCGTCGGAGCGCGGTTCAACAGCACCGGATGCTCGCGGATGACCTCGTCCAGGATATCCCAGACTTCCGGACGCTCCTTCTCCACCAGCTTCTTGGCCTGCTTGACGGTCGAGGAGAAACCCTTGGCGTCAAGGCGGGCGTAGATGAAGGGCTTGAACAGTTCGAGCGCCATCTTCTTCGGCAGGCCACACTGATGCAGCTTGAGCTCCGGGCCGGTCACGATGACCGAGCGGCCGGAATAGTCGACGCGCTTGCCGAGCAGGTTCTGGCGGAACCGGCCCTGCTTGCCCTTCAGCATGTCGGACAGCGACTTCAGCGGACGCTTGTTGGCGCCGGTGATGACGCGGCCGCGGCGGCCGTTGTCGAACAGGGCATCGACCGCTTCCTGCAGCATGCGCTTTTCATTGCGCACGATGATGCCGGGCGCACGCAGCTCGATCAGCCGCTTGAGGCGGTTGTTGCGGTTGATGACGCGGCGATAGAGATCGTTGAGGTCGGACGTCGCGAAACGGCCGCCGTCCAGCGGGACGAGCGGGCGCAGGTCCGGCGGGATCACCGGAACCACTTTCATGATCATCCATTCCGGACGGTTGCCCGACTCCATGAAGTTCTCGACGACCTTGAGCCGCTTCAGGAACTTCTTCTGCTTGAGTTCGGAGGTGGTCGAAGCC
>NZ_RZOT01000492.1:0-4758 GCF_003999085.1 Mesorhizobium sp. M4A.F.Ca.ET.090.04.2.1 | reverse complement strand
CTGCTCGCGTCGAAGGACATCGACGGCGTCTACATCCCGCTGCCGACCTCGCAGCATGTCGCATGGACGGCGAAGGCGATCGTAGCGGGAAAACATGTGCTGGTCGAGAAGCCGCTGGCGCTCGACGCCAAGGACATCGCGCCGCTGATCCAACTGCGCGATGAGAAGAAAGTGCTGGTGTGCGAGGCCTTCATGGTCATCTACCACCCGCAATGGATCAAGGTGCGCGACCTCATCGCCAGCGGCGCCATCGGCCGGCTGCGCCATGTGCAGGGCGCGTTCTCCTATTACAATGTCGACCCCAAGAACATGCGCAACCAGCTCGACCTCGGCGGCGGCGCGCTGCCCGACATCGGCGTCTACCCGACGGTGTCGACACGCTTTTCGACCGGCAAGGAGCCGCAGCGCGTGCAGGCGACGATCGAGCGCGACAAGACCTTCGGCACCGACATCTATTCCTCGATCCGCGCCGATTTCGGCGACTTCGAACTGTCCTTCTACCTGTCGACGCAGATGGCGGCGCGGCAGGTGATGGTGTTCCACGGCGAGAAGGGTTTCATCGAGGTGTTCTCGCCGTTCAATGCCGGGCTCTACGACCACCATCGGGTCGAGTTGCACAACCAGAACCACACCGAGGCGCAGGTGTTCCGCTTCCCCGGCACGCAGCAGTACCGGCTGGAGGTCGAGACCTTCGCCAGGGCGGCGCAGGGCGGCAAGGAGCGCGTCTTCACGCTGGAGGAATCGGTGCTCAACCAGAAGGTCATCGATGCCATCTTCCGCGCCGGCGGCAAGGACGGCTGGGAAGCCGTCTGACCTCTGCATTAAGAAAGCCGGCTAATCCTGGGAGGAGAAATGGCTGACGCGGACGTGATCATTGTCGGCGCGGGGCTGGCCGGCCTCGTCGCCGCGGCCGAGCTGGCCGAGGCCGGCAAGAAGATCATCATCGTCGACCAGGAACCGGAGCAGTCGCTGGGCGGCCAGGCCTTCTGGTCGTTCGGCGGTTTGTTTCTGGTCGATTCGCCGGAGCAGCGGCGCATGCGCATCCGCGATTCGCACGATCTCGCGCTGGAAGACTGGATGGGCACCGCGGCTTTCGACCGCGCGGAAGATTTCTGGCCGCGCAAATGGGCCGAGGCCTATGTCGGCTTTGCCGCCGGCGAAAAGCGTTCCTGGCTGATCGAACGCGGGCTGAAATTCTTTCCCGTCGTCGGCTGGGCGGAACGCGGCGGCGGCAATGCCATCGGCCACGGCAATTCGGTGCCGCGCTTCCACGTCACCTGGGGCACCGGCCCCGGCGTACTCGAACCTTTTGTCCTGCGTGTGCGGGAAGCGGAGAAACGCGGGCTGGTCCAGTTCAAATTCCGCCATCGTGTCAATGAGCTGACGCGAACGGGCACGACCGTCGATGGCGTGCGCGGCGACATCCTCGAGCCAAGCAGCGTCGAGCGCGGCCGCAAGAGCGCGCGCGACATCGCCGGCGATTTCGAACTGCACGCGCAAGCGGTGATCGTCGCCTCCGGAGGCATCGGCGCCAATCACGAGCTGGTGCGCAAGAACTGGCCGCATCGGCTGGGTACCGCGCCCAAGCGGATGATCACCGGCGTGCCCGACCATGTCGATGGCCGCATGCTGGCGATCACGGAGGCGGCCGGCGGCTCGATCATCAACCGCGACCGCATGTGGCACTATGTCGAGGGCATCAGGAACTGGGCGCCGATCTGGACCGACCACGCGATCCGCATCCTGCCCGGCCCGTCGTCGCTGTGGCTCGACGCGCGCGGCAAGCGCCTGCCGGTGCCGCTCTATCCGGGCTTCGACACGCTGGGCACGCTCAGCCACATTATGCGCACCGGCTTCGACTATTCCTGGTTCATCCTGACGAAGAAAATCATCCAGAAGGAGTTCGCGCTGTCCGGCTCCGAGCAGAACCCGGACCTGACGGGCAAGAGCTGGCGCCAGGTGCTGGGCCGCGCGACGTCAGGCATTCCCGGCCCGGTCAAAGCCTTCATGGAGAAGGGCGAGGATTTCATCGTCGAGGCCGACCTTTCGACGCTGGTCAAGCGCATGAATGCGCTGGCTGGCGGCGAGCCGCTGCTCGATGTCGCCGAGGTCGAGCGCGAAATCCGCGCCCGCGACCGGCAGCTCGACAATCCGTTCTCGAAAGACATGCAAATCACGGCACTGCGCGGCGCCCGCGCCTATATCGGCGACAAGCTGATCCGCACCACCAAGCCGCACAAGATGCTCGATCCGGCGAACGGCCCGCTGATCGCGGTGCGGCTCAACATCCTCACCCGCAAGACGCTGGGCGGCCTGCAGACCGATCTGGACAGCCGCGTGCTCGATGCCGGGGGCCAGCCGGTCCCCGGCCTCTATGCGGTCGGCGAAGCCGCCGGCTTCGGCGGCGGCGGCGTGCATGGCTATGCCGCGCTGGAAGGCACATTTCTCGGCGGCTGCATCTTCTCCGGCCGCAGCGCCGGGCGGGCGGCGGCCAAGGCGGTCGCCTGAGGGAAGACCGGCCCCCGCAGGCGCGGACGCCGTACCAGGGTCAACCTGCGGACTAGGCTCCTACGCCGCCGAGCGCCAGATGCAAGGTCTCAGCGAAGCGATCGGGATAGTGCCCAAAACCCATATGGTCGCCGGGAAAGGCGGCGCGCTTGACACCGAGCCTGTCGGCCAGCGCCTTGCCCATGCCGTCGATCGGCTGGCCGACGGACTCTTCGCCGATACCGACTACGACAGCGGCGCCACGCAGCGCCTCGACGTCGGGACGGTACAGCGAGAGCGGCATGACGCCATGCGCCAGCCAGTATTCGAAATTGCTGCTGACGCGCGCAAAAGTCTCGGCCTCTTCGGGTGTCGGTTCAAACGGCGGCGGCGCATCCTGGGTCTCAGCATCGTTCGGCCCTGCTTCACCTTGATCCGGCCCTTCGGACAGGCCGTTCTCGCTGAAGAATTTCCGCATCGCCGCCCCGACGCCTTGGCTGCGATAGGTATCGTGCAGGTCGCGCATGCCGGCCAACGCATGCGACGGGTCGTCAAGCAACATCATGCTGGGCGGTTCGTGCGCCACCAGCGCCCGCACTTGGCCAGGATGGCGGGCGGCGAGATTGAGCCCGATCTGGGCGCCGCCGCTGGTACCGAACACATAGGCAGGCCCGGCGCCGAGCGCCTCGATCAGCCGCGCGGCATCGTCGCCATGGACATCGAGGTTCTGTTCCTCAGGCTGCTCGTCGAAGGTGCTGCGCGAATTGCCGCGCGGGTCGTAGGCGACCACCGTGTATCGGTCGGCGAGACGGCCAGCCAACCCGGCGAAAACACCGGCGTCCTGCGGTCCGCCGGGGATGATCAGCAGCACGGGGCCGGAGCCGGGCGTCTCGTAATACAGGCTGGCGCCCGGCACTTTCAGCGTCGACGATTGGAGGGTCATTCCATCTCTCCCGTTGCTTCTCAAGATTCGGTCTGGCGCGCCGGTCATTTGCCGGCGACAACCATGCGGTTGCCCTCGCTGTCGCGGAACTCGGCAACGGTGCGGCCAGGCTGCCACGGAGCTTCCTGAGGCTCGGTGATGATTTCGACGTCGCGCGCCCTCAACGCGGCGATTGTCGTTTCGACATCGCCATCGACCAGAACCAGCACTGGTTCGACCCCCGGCGCCTCATCGGCGCGTCTGATAAAATGCAGGTTGGTGACGGCGTCGGGAAATGCCAGCTCGATCCAGCGCCAGCCGCCGTCGCCCATCGGTTGGTCGGCTGCCACCTGGCAGGCGAAATGGTCGGTGTAGAACGCCTTGGCGCGGTCCTGATCGAATACCGGAAGTTCGGCAAACTGGATATGCATGATGTCTCTCCTCATCGCGGAGGCCGCCGCGCGGCCTCGACGGATGAAGGACGACGCAGATGCGCAAAAAGATTCGGAAACCCTGAGAATCTTTTCGATGCTGCGGAACGTCTTCTGTGTGCAAACCCAGAAAAGGAGATGACAATGGGCTACAGTCTCATCCGCTACGGCGTGAAGGATGAAAGCATCGCCGAAAACCGTATGCTGGTTGCAAAGGTGTTCGAGGCGCTCGACGAAACGAAGCCGCTATCCGTGCGCTACCTCGTTCTGGAGCTGGAGAATGGCGAGTTCGTGCATCTTGTCGGGTATGACAAGGACAGCGCCGCCCTGACCGGGCTCGACTCCTTCAAGACTTTCGGCGCCGACCACGCCGAGCGGCGGTCCGGCCCTCTCGCCAGATCGGCGGCAAAAATCGTCGGCAACTATCGTATGCTGGACAATGCCGTTGAGGCCATGCCGGCCTGACCTCAGTGCCGGCGCGGCCTTGGCGCCGTGCCGCAGCCTGCTCGGGAATGAACGCAATGATGTCATCGAAATTCGACCGGGCGGCGCTGGACGCGATGCTGCCCGGCCTGCGTCCGAAGCTGCACCGCTACGCAGCCCGCATGGCCGGCTCCGTCATCGACGGCGAGGACATCGTGCAGGAGACGGTGCTGAAGGCGCTGCAGGCGATCGACGGCAACGCCGCAGTCGACCGTCCGGAGCAATGGCTGTTTCGCATCGCCCACAATGCGGCGCAGGACCATCTGCGCCGCCGCCAGCGGGAGCGTTCCCGCTTAAGCGAGGCCGATATGACCGGAGTGGAAGACCTCTCCGCCAGCGCGGAGGCGAGGCTTGCGGCTGCCACCAGCCTGCGCACTTTCATGCAGCTCACTCTGCCGCAGCGCAGCGCCGTTATCCTGGTCGACGTGCTCGGCC
>NZ_RZOT01000491.1:0-4761 GCF_003999085.1 Mesorhizobium sp. M4A.F.Ca.ET.090.04.2.1 | reverse complement strand
ATCCAGAACGTCGCGGCCCAGCGCGCGGCCGAAGCCGGCTCTTGCCGCCGGCCCGAGCCTTGCGCCCGGCATCTCGGCCTCGATGCAGGCGTCGCCGGAAAAGAGCCCGACGCGGCGGATTTCGGGACCGGCTTCGGCGCGCCATGCATCGCCGATCCCGAGCCGGTCGAGAAGCGTGAGATTGCTTGCCGAGATGTATTCGCCGCACACCTTGCGGCGCGGAAACATGTTCTTTTCCACGATCGCCACGCCCCACCCGCGCCGGGCAAGCGCCAGCGCAATCGACGTTCCCGCGGGGCCGGCGCCGATAACGATCGCGTCGTGGGTGGACGGCCGCCTCATGGCGCGTCCACGGCCGGCATCGAGCTCGCGCCGACGAAGACATGCGAGAAGGCTCCGGCGCGCCGTTCCTCGAGCGGTCTGCCGCCGGCAGCGCTCCAGAGGCTGGAAAGCTCGCGGCCGCGGAAGCCGGCGCGCACACTCTGAGGGGCGTCATGCCTGGTGACATCATTGGCGCCGATCGCCCATAGAAGCCGCGCCGCGGCCAGCGCCCAATTCGCCCGCAGCGGTTCTGTCGCCAGGATGAGCGGAGCCTTGCGCCGCAAAAGCAAAAACAGGCGCAGCAGTCCGGCGTCGTCGAAATGATGCAAGAACAGGTTGACCGTGATCGCGTCGAAGGGCCTGCCGTCCGTCTTCTGCGCCCAGTCGACGACGTCGGCAGTGACGGTTTCGAGCTTCCATCCCAGCCTGGCGAAATCGGCGGCGAGCGCTGGCGTGACGAGACCGACGCGATCGAGCATCGTCAGTTCCACCCCGGGCCAATCGGTGGCCAAGCGGCGGGCCACCTTGAGCATGAAAGTGCCGTCGCCCGCGCCGATCTCCAGAATGCGCTCGGGCGGCTTCGGCAAGAATTTCCGCAGCAGCATGGCCATGATCGGCGCCTGGAACATCAGCGCGTTGATGCGGGCGAGATCGCGGCGCGAGCGCAGCGCCCGCGCATCGTCGGCGGCGAGCCCATCCAGGATTTCCGGGACGAGGCTGCGCTGCGCGAGCGCGGTCATGAGACGGTCCTGAACAGCATGGTCTCGGCCGTCAGGCCGGGTCCGAAAGACATGCCGCAGCCCAGCAGTCCGCCGGGCCTCTTCAGCATCTCCTCCATCACGAACATGACCGTCGCAGACGACATGTTGCCGTAGCGGCGCAGCACCTCGCGCGACGGCTCGAGCGCGGCCGGTTCGAGAGCGAGCGCCCTTTCGACGGCGTCGAGAATGCTGCGCCCGCCGGGATGCACGGCCCAGAGGTCGATCGCCTCCGGCGGCCGGCCACCAAGGATTGCGTCCTGGCTGCTTCGCAACGCTTGCTGGACCGCCCCCGGGACCTTGCCGGAAAGAAACATGTCGAAGCCGTGGTCGCGGATATCCCAGGTCATCAGGTCCCGCTGCTCGTCGGCGACGGCGCAACAGAAGGAGTCGAGCTCGATGCCGGGCGGCTCGGCGGTCACGAGCGTCGCCGCGCAGCCATCGCCCCAAAGGCAGAAAGAGAGCAGCTTTTCCAGCTCGTCGGTCTCCCTGATGTGCAAGGTGCATATTTCGATATTGACCAGCAGGATCCTGGCTCGCGGGTTGGAGCGGACGATGTGGCGGGCAAGCTTGAGGCCGCTGACCGCCGCATAGCAGCCCATGAACCCGATTATCGTGCGCTCGATGCCATCCGGCAGGCCGCAGCGCTGAACCAGATCGAGGTCGATACCGGGCGCGGAGAAACCGGTGCAGGTGGTAACGATGAGGTGGGTGATGCGCGACGCCTCGTCGCCAAGATGCAGCCCGTCGACGCCGCTTTGCGCCAGGACCGGGGCGGCTTCGCTGAACATCGCCATTCTGACGGCCGTTCCGGGAAAAGCGCCACGCCTGAAGGTCCCGGCGAAGTCGGCCGACGGCCCTTCGGGTTCGAGGGCGGGCGCGAAGCAGGAAAAGCGGTGCTCGATGCCGGCGAGGCCGGCCATGCGTTCGAATATTCTCCTGCGATCGGGGGCCAGCATCGAGGCTGCGTAGCGCAGGTAGAACTGGTGGACGTCGTGCTGCGGAACCGCCGTCGCGATCCGGTTGATATAGGCACTGGCGGACACGTTTCTGTCTCCCTGGGCTCGGGCGCGATGCGCCGGAGGGGTTTTTGCTACTGACAGGCGCCAAGCGTTGAGCGTTGCCTATTCGATAAACGTTTCGGAAAACCAGTTTCTTCCTGGCGGTCCAAAAGATTCTGGAAGGATCATACGCAAAATCAAAGTGTTACGGTGTCTTTCGCGCGCGAAGGGCACGCCGGCCACGAGCGCATGGAGCCGGCGGGAATCTTCGGTCCGTCAGGCAAAGCTTCGGGCCGATCACTTGCTGCCTTGCACCGCTCCGGGCACGATCAAGGCTCCCTGATCGCGCTCCGAATACCTGAAGCCGATAAAGAACAAGGCGATGATGATGAGGCAGATCGCCAGCACGGTGGCGAGGATCCTTCCCGGGTGGTTTTCGGCAGGCTGTTTGTCTTCCATGGCGGTTCGCCTCGCTTATAAACCCGACCGGAGCGGCAAGGGTTCCAAGCTCCCAGGCGCAATGGCCGGATGAGGAAGCCGATCGCGGCGATCACGTGACATCGATGACGACCATCAGCCCGCCGCCGCCTTTCTCCTCGACATTGTTGTTCGTCGTGTGGTGCGGGATGTGGCAGTGGATGAGCCACTTGCCCGGGCGCTGCGCCTTCCAGACGGCGTCATACCGCTGCCCCGGGCCGACATTGATCGTAATCGGCAAGGAAGCGCGCCGAGGGTGGGATCGTCTCGCCGTCGCGGGCAACGACCTCGAACGGTCCGCCATGGATGTGCATCGGGTGGATGAAGCCATTGTTCGTGCCAATGAAGCGCACCTTAAGCGTCTCGCCGACCTCCATCTTGATAGTGTCAGTTGAAGGATAAGCCCTGCCGTTGATAGTGAAGAAATTCGGCATGCCGCCGTCCATCGGCATCGACGGATAGGTCAGACCCTCGCGCACCAGCCATTCCTGCAGCTCGATGACATAATCATGATCGGCCACGACCTCGTCGGCAGGATTGGCGGGATCTATGATCAGCGCCCCGTAGAGACCGAGCGCCTGGGTCCGGTCTGGCTTGGCGTGCGGATGGTAGAAATAGGTTCCGTGCTGCGTTGCCGTGAACTCGTAGGAATAGGTCCGTCCAGGTTCGATCGGCGCTTGTGTGATCTCCGCTGGCCCATCCATCTGGTTCGGCAGGATCATGCCGTGCCAGTGAATCGTCGTTTCCTCGGGCAGATCGTTAGTCACGTTGATCCGCACTTTGTCGCCCTGCCGAATGTGAATGCGCGGGCCGGGAATCTGGCCATTATATGCATAGGCATCCACCGCCACGTTCGGCAGGATCTGCCAGCGGATCACCGAAGGGCGGAGTTCGAACACCTTGACGTCGTTCTCCACTCGAAAAGGCAATTCCTGATCGCCTTTTTTCGTCAAATCATAGGTAGCGCTCACGAGGCGCGGGTTGGTGGCTGCCATATCGCGCATGGCGTCAGCCGGCGTATCGCGATCCATGATCATGCCCTGGGGCATGATCACCCCGCCAACGTCGCGGGCCGACAGCGTGAGGTTCAGCCAGTTCGCCGGCGCCGCCATGCCAATTGCGAGCGCGACCAGGGAAACCGCCCCGAGCGCAATCACCTGTGCCGTTGTGGCGTCCGTCTCCATATGGTGGCCGTCCTTGCCTTTGCGGGAGGCCATGTCGTGGCCCCTTCCGTGACGGTCAGTGGCGTCGGCCTGCTGCATCTGCATGTGGGCGTGTTGTCTCTTTGCAGGCTGTTCCCGACTGCCCCTCTCGGCGGGTGGCGGGCGCTGCGTCATCAGCCCGTGCTTCAATTTTCGTGCAACCAGCCACACATTGGCGGGATAGGCGAGGGTAAAACCGGCGATGACACCGATCGACATCACACCCCAGAATAAAAGTTCCGTCGGCTCCATGGCCCGCATGTCGCGGCCCATCATCAGGAAGCTCATGACCGGCGCCATGCCGGCCATCATGAAATTCATGGAGATGAATTCGGGCAGGAAACTCTTGTGCACATTCTCCCAGTAAGTGCCGCCCATCATCGATTTCATGAACAACGACTGGAAGATGAACAGACCGAAGGCAAAGCCGGCCAGATATTCGACGATGAGGTCGAGCCACATGGGCAGGCCGAGCGTGGCGGTGATGACGGCGGCGAGGATGATGCCGGTGGCATCGCCAGCGACGCAATGGATGGTCGAGCCGACGCCCTGTTTCCAGAGCGGGCTGGTGAAGGCCTCATGCTCGCCGGGGCGCGGCTCCTTGTCGGCCAATACATAGAGCAGCAGTCCCAGCGGACCCATATAGAGCGTCACCAGGATAAAACCCCATTTCATCACCACCGGTTCGGGGTTGTTGCGGTACTGGTCGATGCCGACATAGAGGGTCGAGGCCGCCGCAATCGCGAACCAGGCAATGAGGAAATAGTCGATCGGCTGGATGAGCATGATTGCGGCCTCGTCCCATGAAACGGCTGGTTGTATTTCCTGCACATGAACGCGGCCGCGGCCATTGCGATCCGACTGCAGTCCAGTAGCCAGTTCGATCCCGCTTGACCTTCCAGCAACTGGAACCCTTAGCGTGACGGTATCCGGCGGCGGACTTCCTCACTATCCAGGAGCAAAACATGCATCGACGCAGTTTTCTGGCGGCAGGCCTGGCGA
>NZ_RZOT01000490.1:0-4763 GCF_003999085.1 Mesorhizobium sp. M4A.F.Ca.ET.090.04.2.1 | reverse complement strand
GGAGTTGAGGAGCAGAGGCGCTTGTTGGCTTAGATCAGCCGCTGCCCGCCGTCGAACGTGGATGGTCTCGCCGGTCATGGTGCCTCCTCGCACATCGCGAGCTACTCTACGAGCCCGTCAATCGCGAGTGGCGCGTTTTCGCGATTTCGGTCCGTCTTTCAGCCGGCGGACCAAAGGCTCCGGAAGCGCCGCCGCCTGAGCCTCCGCAGGTCTCCCGAGAGCCACCTCGAGCGCCGACCGTCGCTGTCTTTCCCGCAATCCGAAAGCAGGCAAATAGCCGAGGGTCTCCGCCGGTCAGTCGTTGCTGGTCATCGCCACAAATGTCGTGTCGCATCGCCAAGGCACCGCAGCCATTGTGCGGTGCCGGTCAATTCTCCGCCAGCGGAAACTCGTTGGCGATCGTGACATGGTGGTGGATGCGGCCCTCGAAATATCGGCCCAGCACCGCCTCGGTCGCGGCGCGCGATTCGGCGCGGGCGGGGCTGGCGAGGGCCGCGTCGACCGCCGCCAGGTCGCGGTAGTTGATCGCCAGGATCATCGGGAATTCCGGCGCGCCGTCGTCGCGCTTCTCGGCGAAGGAGACGCGGACATCGAGCGCGCCCGGGAAGGCTTTCCATTTGGGCAGGACGGTCTCGATCACGTCTCTGCGGAACGCTTCCGTCTGGCCGTCCTTCACCTTGCCCTCGAACAGTGCGTAGCGCGTAATCATTTGCCGTCCTCTTTGCGTTGGAAGAATTCCATCAGTGCGGCCTGGTCCTCGCCGCCCAGTCCGGCGGCCGTCAGCAGCCGATGCACCTCGGCGCAGACTGCTGTCAGCGGCATCGCGGTGTGCGTGCGCCGCGCCAAATCCTGGGCGGCGTTGAGGTCCTTCACCATGTTGTCAATGCGGCCGGTGCGGCGGTAGTCGCGGGTGGCGAAGCGCGGCAGGTACTCCTGCAGGATGGCGCTGTCGGCGCGGCCGCCCTTCAGCGCCTGCGGGATCTTGAGCACGTCGACGCCGGCGTCGAGCGCCAGGCGGGTCGCTTCCGCCACGGCCATGAAATTCAGCGCGCACAGCACCTGGTTGATCAGCTTGGTCGTCTGGCCGGCGCCGGCCGGTCCCATATGGGTGTAGTTGCTCGCGACGTCGCGCAGCACGGCGTGGGCATCCGCAACGTCCTGTGCCTCGCCGCCAGCCATCAGCGTCAACTCGCCGATCAGCGCCTTGGGCGCACCGCCGGAGAGCGGACTGTCAACCCAGCGCAAACCCTTGTCGCTCGCATCGGCGGCCAGCTGGCGCGTCGCGTCGGGATCGATGGACGACATGTCGATGATCAGCGTGCCGGGCCTTGCGCCCGCAGCCACGCCGGCGTCGCCGAACACAGCGCGGCGCACGATCGCGGCTGAATTGAGGCTGAGGATGACATAATCCGCCGCGCCGGCCGCCTCGGCCGCGCTCGCCATCGCAGTCGCGCCCCTGGCGACCAGCGCCTCGACCTTGGCCTTGTCGAGGTCAAACACAGCGAGGCGATTGCCGGTGGCGAGCAGGCGCTCGCCGATCGCTCCGCCCATGGCGCCGGCGCCAATCAGTGCGACTCTGTTGGTCATGTCGGTCCTCCCGCCAGCCTGGCTGCTATGTCCGCGACGATCTCATCGAGCGGCGCAGCGATTGTCACCGCGATCGCATTCTCGTCCTTGCCCGGCACCTCCAGCATCGCGAACTGGCTGTCGAGCAGGCTGGTGGGCATGAAGTGGCCGGTGCGCTCATGCATGCGCTTCGAAATCAGCTTGCGCGAACCGTCGAGATAGATGAACAGCACCGGCTCGCCTGCTTGCTCGGTGATGAAATCGCGATAGACGCGTTTCAGCGCCGAGCAGCCGACGATTACCGGCGCGGGCCGTTGCCGCAGCGTTTCGCCGACCTTGGCCAGCCAGGGCCACCTGTCGGCATCGTCGAGCGGAATGCCGGCGCTCATCTTGGCGATGTTGGCCTCAGGGTGCAGCTTGTCGCCATCGACGTATGTCGCCGAGATCGCATGGGCGAGCGCCTCGCCGACCGTCGTCTTGCCCGAACCGGTGACGCCCATGACCACCATGCGCGGCGGGGGATCAGATCGAAGCCGTGATGCCGCCGTCGACATAGAGAATGTGTCCATTGACAAAGGATGACGCATCGGAGGCTAGGAAGACGCAGGCGCCGACCAGTTCCTCGACCTGGCCCCAGCGACCGGCCGGCGTACGCTTTTCGAGCCAGGCGCTGAATGCCGGGTCGGCGACGAGCGCCGCATTGAGCGGGGTGTCGAAATAGCCGGGCGCGATCGCGTTGCATTGCAGGCCATGCCTGGCCCAGTCGGTCGCCATGCCCTTGGTCAGGTTGCCGACCGCGCCCTTGGTCGCCGTATAGGGCGCGATGCCGGGGCGGGCGAGCGCGGTCTGGACGCTGGCGATGTTGATGATCTTGCCGCGGCCGCGCCCGATCATGTGCCGCGCCACGGCCTGGCCGACATGGAAGACGCTGGCGACATTGGTCTGCAGCAGGCGCTCGAAGGCGTCGGCGGGAAAGTCCTCGAGCGGCGTGCGGAACTGCATGCCGGCATTGTTGACCAGGATGTCGATCGACCCGCCGGCAAGCTCGAAAGCGTCAATGGCGGCGCGGACCGCATCATGGTCGGTGGCGTCGAAGGCGAGCGTCGCGGCGCCCGGAATGTCCGCTGCCGCGGCACGCAGCTTAGCTTCGTCGCGGCCATTGAGCACGACCTTGGCGCCGGCTTCGGCGAGGCCCTTGGCCAAGGCAAAGCCGATGCCTTGCGAGGAGCCGGTGACGAGCGCGGTGCGCTCGGTGAGATCGAACAGTTTGGACGACATTTTCCTGATTGCCTCTCGTCGCTGAGCGTCTTATGTTATCGATAACATCATCTGTCAAGTCAAGTGGAGCGAATAGCGATGCAGCGGCCTCACATCCTTCAGGTCGGACCCTATCCCGCATGGGACGAGGAGCCGCTCAACGAAGCCTTCACGGTGCATCGCTATTTCGCGGCCGACGACAAGCCGGCCTTCCTCGCGGAGGTAGGGCCGCTTGTGCGCGGCATAGCCACGCGCGGCGAGCTTGGCGCCAACCGCGCCATGATCGAGGCCTGCCCGTCGCTCGAACTCGTTTCCGTCTATGGCGTCGGTTTCGACGCGGTCGATCTCGTGGCCTGCCGGGAGCGCGGCGTGCGCGTCACCAACACGCCGGACGTGCTGACCAACGACGTCGCCGATCTCGGCATCGCCATGATGCTGTGCCTGTCGCGCGGCATGATCGGCGCGGAGCGCTGGGTGCGCGACGGCAGCTGGACGGCGAAGGGGCTCTATCCGCTCAAGCGCCGGGTCTGGGGACGGCGGGCCGGCGTGCTCGGCCTCGGCCGCATCGGCTATGAGGTGGCCAAGCGCCTTGCCGGCTTCGGCATGGACATCGCCTACAGCGATGTCGCGCCGAAGGAGTTTGCCGGCGATTGGGAGTTCCTCGCCGATCCCGTCGCGCTGGCCAGGCGTTCGGACTTCCTGTTCGTGACGCTTGCCGCGTCCGCCGCGACGCGCCACATCGTCAACGGCGAGGTGATCGCGGCGCTTGGCGAGGAAGGCATGCTGATCAACATCTCGCGCGCGTCCAACATCGACGAGGAAGCGCTGCTCGACGCCCTCGAGAACAAGGTGCTCGGCTCGGCCGCGCTCGACGTCTTCGAAGGCGAGCCGAATCTCAATCCACGCTTCCTCGCGCTCGACAACGTGCTTTTGCAGCCGCACCATGCCTCGGGCACGGTCGAAACGCGCAAGGCGATGGGCAGACTGGTGCGCGACAACCTCGCCGCTCATTTCGCCGGCCAGCCGCTCATCTCGCCGGTGCTGTAGGAGCTCGCTCACCATGAAGTCGATCGTCATCCACGCCGCCAAGGACCTGCGCATCGAGGACCGTTCCGTCGAGGAGCCGGGGCCGGGCCAGGTGCTGTTGCGTCTTGCCGCCGGCGGTATCTGCGGCAGCGACCTGCACTACTACAATCATGGCGGCTTCGGAACTGTGCGCCTGAAGGAGCCGATGATCCTCGGCCACGAGGTCTCCGGCCTGATCGAGAAGATCGGTTCCGGCGTCAGCGGGCTGGAGCCCGGCCAACTGGTCGCGGTCTCGCCGTCGCGGCCCTGCTACAGCTGCCGATACTGCCGCGAGGGGATGCATAACCAGTGCCTCAACATGCGCTTCTACGGCAGCGCCATGCCATTCCCGCACATCCAGGGCGCGTTCCGCGAAATGCTGGTGGCCGATGCGCCGCAATGCGTGCCCGCCGATGGATTGAGCGCCGGCGAAGCGGCGATGGCCGAACCGCTGGCGGTCTGCCTCCACGCCACCCGCCGGGCCGGCGAGATGCTGGGCAAGCGCGTCCTGGTCACCGGTTGCGGGCCGATCGGCCTGTTGTCGATCCTCAGCGCCCGGCGCGCGGGTGCGGCCGAGATCGTCGCCGTCGACCTCGCCGATTTCACCTTGTCGATGGCGTTGCAGGCCGGCGCCGACAAGGCGATCAACACGAGGACCGATCCGGAGGGCCTGGCTCCCTATCTCGCCGACAAAGGGACGTTCGACATTCTCTACGAATGCTCGGGCGCGGCGGCGGCGCTGGCGCAAGGCATCGCGGCGACGCGTCCGCGCGGCACCATCGTGCAGCTCGGCCTCGGCGGCGCCGAGATGGCGCTGCCGATGTCGACGGTCACCGCCAAGGAACTGTCGATCAACGGCTCGTTCCGCTTCCATC
>NZ_RZOT01000048.1:0-17126 GCF_003999085.1 Mesorhizobium sp. M4A.F.Ca.ET.090.04.2.1 | reverse complement strand
CGCCCGAAGGAGACCATTGTGCAAGCACGACTGAAAAACCCCGTAATGCTCATTCCCGGCGCACTGCAGGCATTGCTGGCCCTGGACAAGTCGACCGAGGCGGCCGACGTGCCGTATGTGACGCGCAAGCTCGTCCACCTGCGCGCCAGCCAGATCAATGGCTGCAGCGTCTGCGTCGATATGCACGCGCGTGAGTTGAAGAAGGCCGGCGAGAAGGACGAGCGCATCTTTGCCGTCTCCGCCTGGCGGCGGACGCCTTACTTCAGCGAGCCGGAACGCGCCGCGCTTGCGCTGGCGGAAGCCACGACCCGGCTGAGCGACCGGGCCGACCCGGTGCCGGATCCGATCTGGGACGAAGCTGCCCGGCACTATGATGAAAAGCAACTGGCCGCACTGGTGGTGCAGATCGCCCTGATCAACGCCTTCAACCGCCTCAACGCCGCCACCGAGCAACCTGTCGGCGCGTGGGGGTGAGGGCGATTACTGGCGCAGCACCGTGTTCTTGGCGCCTTGCTCGACCTGGTCGATGACCAGCAGCTTCACCGGACTGTCGCCGATATTGGTGGCCTGGTGCCACTGGCCGATCATCTCGACGATGAAATCGCCGGTCTTGTAGGTGTTGCTGTTGCCGGTCTCGACATTGGTCACCTTGAGCGTCCCGGCCTCGACATAGGCGTAGCGCGGAAACGGATGCTTGTGGACCGGCAAGGTCGCGCCGACGGCGATCTCGAAGGTCGAAACGATGACCTCGACATTCTTCTGCGGCAGCGTGATCGGCTGGCCGGACGCCGTTTCCGTGCGATCGGCGAGCGGGGTCACGACGACAGGGTTTGCGCCGCTGTCCAGAGCGTTGGCGGCGGTTGCGGACAGCGCGACGGTCAGCAGCGCCGATGCCAGGACGTTTCGCATGATTCCTCCTCGGGTCTGGCAGACCATGGCGCGACGTGCGTGCGGGCGCAAGATTCGATGACAGTCCGCGCGCCACATCAGCATGACTGACGGCACGGGCTGTCGTGGCCGCAGCGGTGAGGAGTGCGAAAATGCGAGAATTGCGCGTCAGCCGCCGCTTCGGCTCATTCTGAGAGCCCTTCAACGCTTCATGAGGTCACGGTTGAACCGGATCTCGTGGCCGTACGAGCCGCTCGGCAGGTCAGCGGCCGCCTGCCGGAAGCTGTCTTCTATCCGTGTTGTGTAACGGCCTTCATTCTCCAGCCTGTCCCACAGGACAAAGCAGACTGCCAAGGCGATCACAATGAGCACCGGTCGCATCGGAAAATCTCCCTGAAGAGCTCCCGACAAAGCGCCTTGCATGATGATCCTGGTTTGGTCGAAATACAAGCGATTGCTAATATATAATGCCAACGCCTGCCGCACGCCTCTCAAATGGAGCGGCGGAATTTGTGACGAGCAGGTTACCGCGCTAGCCGGCGATGGCCATGCCAATGGCAATTCCCAGCCCGATGGCGATACCCATCAGGAGCTTGCCGGCGAGGTTGAGCGCGATAGCGCGGCCAACGGCGCGCACGTTGCTGCGGGGCTGTGCCACAGCCCTGGTCAGGTCGTCGAAAGTCGCTTCCACGGTTGCCACCCTGCGATCTTTTGAGGGTAGCCTAAATCATATCTCGGGTTATGTGAATCCCCATTTTGCTCTATGGCGGCGGCAAGCCACCGGCTGGCGCCACGAGGTGCATCTCCGCCCAGGACAGGCCCAGCCGCAACACCCGTTCAGCGCCCGCTCAGCGCCCGCTCAGGCGGCGCGCGGTGGCCGGCCCGGGCCCGCGCATATAGTGGAGTTCCGGCCGGTAGCGTGGCGCGACGAACTCGCGAAAGGCCAATGCCAAGCGGGTGAGGGCCATGCCCAGGGCCGTGACCAGGACCATCGTGGGAAGGCCGAACAGAAGTTTGTGCGACATCATTGTCCCAACCTCATATGCCGGTGTCGATAGGAACAGCGTCTTTGCGCCGGCATGCCTGAAGCTGTGGCAGCAAGAACCGTGCCACGCCTGCCCGGCGCGCGATTTGCCGCCTGAACCGAGGCGCGCAGGCGTCTCATAATGGGTCATTTGCTGCTGGCACCACAATTGCAACGTCAGCAGTGCCGGGTGTTGGGACCGGCACTTGGGGCGCAGGGGTGCCTCGCCGCTCCGCGAATGGAGCGGCGAGGTCGCTGCTTCGTTGTCATCGCTCTCGGTCGTACTCGCTGGTCATCGCCGAGCGGCAATCGGAGTGCTCACCGCTTCTCCCGAGGTCGCCAGCTATCCCGCAGGAAGCACGCCGCACGCGAGCCAACGCCGATCGATTCCGCGTGCAACTCGGCGCCTGGCGAAGTCGAATTGCGCAAATATGCCGTGGATCGGCCGTCTTCGGCCAATCCTGAAAACTCTGCAAATCTTGAAATTGTTGGCTCCCCGGGCCGGATTCGAACCAGCGACCAACCGGTTAACAGCCGGTTGCTCTACCACTGAGCTACCGGGGAACAGAGGCTCTTGTGTAAGTGGCGCTGCCTATAGCAAACCCGTTTCGGCTTTGCAAAGAAGCATTTCACATTTTTTTCCGCCATTTTGTGCATGGCAGTTTCTGGCAATCGCCGGCCGGGCTCCTCATATGAGCAATTCCGCAGGGAACGTGAGCGGGAAAAGGCCGTTCTGGCTATTGCTGGCCGATGACTCTATTCATGGAAACCAGGCACGACATGACTGCAGCAGGCGACAACGCACCGGCGCGGAAAATCACGGTCTTCGGCCGTGAATTCACCATGCCGCGCTCGCGCGGGCTCAGGATCGCCATCGGCGTCGTGCTGATTCTGGGCGGCATTCTCGGCTTCCTGCCCATCCTGGGCTTCTGGATGATCCCGATCGGATTGCTGGTGCTCTCCTATGAATTCGCCATGGTGCGCCGGCACCGGCGCCGCATCGTGGTATGGTGGGAACGCCGGCGTCGTCCGGATTGACTTGTCGGCCGGCGGCCACGGGCGCGCTGATGGAAACCGATCGGAAACGGTGTCCAGTTGTCCAATGAGGGAAAGCGCCGGGATTAACGCGCGGGCGCTTGACGGCATTTCACCGCCAACATATTGAGTTCGCTCGGAACGCCGGGAGCAACGAGGCCTCGTGGCGGAGTGGTTACGCAGAGGACTGCAAATCCTTGCACCCCGGTTCGATTCCGGGCGAGGCCTCCAGTTGCCGGCCCCCAATGGGGCAGGGGTTCCGGTTGGATTGAACCGCGGTCGAGGTGCGGCAAGCGGGATTTGTTGGGCGGACTGGTAGGAAAATGAGCGCTGATTTCTCCGAACGCCGCGTCAAGATGGTCGATGGCCAGGTCCGCACCACCGACGTGACCAGCGCGCCGCTGATCGAGGCCATGCTGTCGGTGCCGCGTGAGGCCTTTGTCGGCGACGGACAGCGCGATCTAGCCTATATCGATGAGGACATCCGCATTTCCAGCGGCGCCAACGGCAGCGGCGCGCGCTATCTGATGGAACCGTCTCCCCTCGCCAAGCTCCTGCAACTGGCTGAGATCGGCGCCGGTGATTCGGTGCTGGATGTCGGTTGCGGCACCGGCTATTCGGCGGCTCTTCTGTCGAGGCTGGCCCGCTCTGTCGTTGCACTGGAAAGCGATTCGGTGCTGGCGGACGGCGCTCGATCGGCGCTCGCGGCGCTGGCCTGCGACAATGTGACAGTGATCACCGGGCCGCTCCCGCAGGGTCATGCCTCCAAGGCGCCCTACGACGTCATCTTCATCGGCGGAAGCGTCGAGGAAGTGCCGGCCGCTTTGCTCGACCAGCTTGCGGAGGAGGGCCGACTCGTTGCCGTGGAAGGTCAGGGCAATTCCGGCGTGGCCCGGCTGTTTTTCAAGGCAGGGGGGGTTGTAACGGGAAGACGGGCATTCAATGCGGCAATAAAGCCACTACCCGGATTTGAACGTACCCACGCATTTGAATTCTGAGCGGTTTTGCCTTGCAGTGAAGGCGCTGTCGTGATCGCTTGTGTTTGAACAATCGTTGCTGATCGCATAAACCGGGCATTTCGGGGCAGTCAGCGGGGGAACGATAGAAGCGCGGCGCCGGCTGTTCAGAGATGAGTGGCTGTCGTGGCGCGGTTCCCATGCAAAACGAATGAGGGATATTACGTGCCGTCCGTAAGCAAGACTGTTCTAGCCGCCTTCCTGGCCTCCGCGACCACCCTTTCGCCGCTGGCCGCCTCCGCGGAAAGCATCACCGGAGCGCTCGCAAAGGCCTACCAGAACAATTCCACACTGAATTCCGCCCGGGCCGGGGTGCGGGTCACCGACGAGGGCGTGGCCATCGCCAAGTCCGGCTGGCGCCCGACCGTCACCGGTTCCGGCAGCATCGACTACTCGAGCAGCCATCTCAACGGCACGAACCAGAGCGTGCGGCTGACCACCGGCAATTTCGGCGTCCAGATCGACCAGACGCTGTTCGACGGCTTTCAGACCAAGAACAATGTCGCGGCCGCGGAAGCCCAGGTGAGGGCCTCGGTCGAAAGTCTGCGCAACACCGAGGAGAACATCCTGTTCAACGCGGCGAGCGCCTATATGGACGTGATTCGCGACCGCCAGGTCGCTGTGCTCACCGAACAGAATCTGCAGTTCCTGACCGAGCAGGCGCGCGCCGCGCGTTCGCGATTCGAGGTCGGCGAGGGCACAAGAACCGACGTCGCCCAGGCTGATGCCTCGCGCTCGACGGCGGTGGCGCAGCTCAGCGCCGCCCGCGCCCAGGCGCTGGCCAGCGCGGCGACCTATCACCAGATCGTTGGCGACGAGCCCGGCAAGCTCAAGGCCGCGGCGCCGCTGGCCAAGCTGTTGCCGTCCAGCCTCGACGGCGCGATCGCGATTGCCGCCACCGAACATCCCGCCATCCTCGCGACGGAGCATCTGGTCGATGCCGCGGCATTCTCGGTCAAATCCCAGGAGGGCGCGCTGCTGCCGCAGCTTTCCGCCAATGCCGGTGTTTCCAGCGCTTACCGCAACACCGTTCCCGGCGTGCTGAGCACGTCCGACGGCACGACGAATTCGGCCAGCATCGGCGCGACGCTGACCATTCCGATCTATTCGGGCGGCCGTACCTCGGCGCTGGTGCGCCAGAGGAAAGAATCGCTGAGCCAGGCCCGGATCGAGGTCGATGTCAGCCGCGACACCGTGCGCCAGGCGGTGACGTCGGCCTGGACGCAATACACCGCCGCGCAGCAAAGCGTCGCCGCCAACAGGCAAGTCATCGCCGCCGCGCAACTGGCGCTCAACGGCGTCATCGAGGAGCGCAATGTCGGCCAGCGCACCACGCTCGACGTGTTGAACGCGCAGAACGCCGTCATCAGCGCCAAGATCAACCTTGCCAGTTCCGAGCGCGACGTGGTGGTGGCGAGCTATGCCATCCTGTCCGCGATCGGTCGCCTTTCGGTCGATCGTCTCGCCCTGAACGTGACGAAGTACAAGCCCGAAGAGCACTACAAGGCCGTCAAGGACAAGTGGTACGGGCTGCGCACGCCGGACGGCCGCTGACCGCTGCGTGTTGCCAGGTTCAAGAGCGCCGCGCGTCCGGGGATGCGCGGCGCTTTTGCTTTAGGCGGCTGTCCCAATGTCGCAGCGACCAGCTCCAGCCGTAGATGCGCTGATCGGCCTGTGTCGCCTAATCTGTTGAAATCCCACATCTCCCCAGATTGGGGATTCTCGGACGACGATCCGTCGGTTACCCTGTCGCCATGATTCGAATCCGGCCTTGCCGGAGCGGAAATCTGGAATGAGTCACAAGGGCGGCGGATGTGACAATGGCGACGGCAAGCAGCGCGCAGCGCGAACCCTCCATGGAAGAGATACTGGCTTCCATCCGGAGGATCATTGAGGACAGCGACACCGGCCGCAAACAGGCGGGGGACGCGAACGAATTGCGCCAGGATCTCCAGCCCGCGCCGACCGCCGCGCCGGCAAATGACGTGGATGCCTTCCGCGCCGAGCTCAATGCGGAGGTCCGCAAGCCCGCCTCCCTGGCCGAGGTTCAGGCACAGCTGGCGGCAGAGCCGACCGCCGCCCGCGTGGAAACGCCATCGCGCACGGATGCGGCCGCGGCCGTTGCGGCCAAGGCGCCGGTGACACTCGCGGAGGTGAGTGCAAGGATCGCCGCCGAACCGGCACTGGCTCAGCCGGCGGGATTTGCGGAAACCAGCGACACGATCGTCGCCGACTGGCAGCGCGAGATCGCCGCTGTCGGTGAAACGGCGAAGGCGGGTGCCGCGAGGCCGGAAAGGGTCGAGCCGAGCGCCCCGGATGTTGTGCCGGACGTTGCGATTGCCGAGGACGAGCTGGCGGATGAGGCCGCCTATGAACCGGCTGTTTCGCGCGTCGCTGCGGCGCCACCGCCCGAGGCGCCGCCCGCCCGCACGGCGATCCTTTCCAACCATGTCGGCCGCCAGGTCGCCGCTGCCTTTGGCGAGCTTTCCGATGCCTTCGCCAGCCGCAGCAAGAAGACCTTCGACGAGATGGCCGAGGACATGCTGCGGCCGATGCTGCAGGATTGGCTGGACAACAACCTGCCGACGCTGGTCGAGCGCCTGGTACGCGAGGAAATCGAGCGCGTGGCGCGCGGCGCGCAATAGTTCCGTCGATAAGGTCAAACAAATGAAAGCGCCGCCTCAGGCGGCGCTTTTTTTGGCCGTGGCTCGGTCGGCTGACCTGGATGGCCAGGATCAGCGGTCAAGGACCGGCCCTTCAAAGCCATATACCGCCGTTATTCTCGGCTGATGCGCCGACGACTGACTTACAGCTATCGACTGCGGGCAACCCGGCCGCCGATCGCTATCGTGACCTGACGGGGGTTACAATTCACCATACTTTCTGGCACTTGCATGTCCGCCGCTCCGACTACGGCCCCGACTGTCAGGCATGTGGAAAGCCGTACCGCACATCAAGGGCAAAGTTCTGCGCCGAATGCGGGCATGGCCTGGCGTTGAAATGACCGGGGCGAAGCCTATTTGCCGCTGAAGGATCAAGGCAGCCCTGCGGTTGACTTGGCCAAAACCTTCCGATTTACACCGGGTCAGCAAACTCCCGACAGCGCGGACCGTTTTCCCATGCTCGAAAAAACCTACGACGCCAAAACCGTCGAGCCGAAGATCGCCAAAATCTGGGAAGTGGCCGATGCCTTCCGCGCCGGTGCCGGCGCGGAGGAGGGGGCGGAGGCCTTCACCATCGTTATCCCGCCGCCGAACGTCACCGGCTCGCTGCATATGGGCCATGCGCTCAACAACACGCTGCAGGACATTTTGGTGCGCTTCGAGCGCATGCGCGGCAAGAACGTGCTGTGGCAGCCTGGCATGGACCATGCCGGCATCGCCACGCAAATGGTGGTCGAGCGCCAGCTGATGGAAAAGCAGATCCATCGCCGCGACCTGGCTCGCGAGGAGTTCATCGAGAAGGTCTGGGAGTGGAAGGCCGAATCCGGCGGTGCGATCTTCAACCAGCTGAAGCGGCTCGGCGCCTCGGCCGATTGGTCGCGCGAACGCTTCACCATGGACGAGGGCCTGTCCAGGGCGGTTCTGGAAGTGTTCGTGACGCTCTACAAGGAAGGGCTGATCTACAAGGACAAGCGCCTTGTGAACTGGGACCCGAAGCTGCTCACCGCGATCTCCGATCTCGAAGTCGAGCAGCATGAGGTCAACGGCAATCTCTGGCATTTCCGCTATCCGGTCGAGGGCGCGGCGTTCGACCCGGAAGACCCCAGGACGTTCATCACGGTCGCGACGACGCGTCCCGAGACGATGCTTGGCGATACGGCGGTGGCGGTGCACCCGGACGACGAGCGCTTCCGGCACCTGGTCGGCAAGAACGTCATCCTGCCGATCGTCGGCCGCAGGATTCCCGTCGTGGCGGACGAATATTCCGATTCGGAAAAGGGCTCGGGCGCGGTCAAGATCACGCCGGCGCACGACTTCAACGACTTCGAGGTGGGCAAGCGCCACAAGCTGCCGGCGATCAACATCCTCACCGTCGAGGCGGCGATCAACCTCAAGGACAATGAGGATTTCCTGGCCGGTCTCGAGGGGACGCCAGAACGCCAGGCCGTATGGGACGAACTCAACGGCCTCGACCGTTTCGTCGCGCGCAAGAAGATCGTCGAGCTGATGGAGGCCGGTGGCTTCCTCGACAAGATCGAGCCGCACCGCCACACCGTGCCGCATGGCGACCGCGGTGGCGTGCCGATCGAGCCGTTCCTGACCGACCAGTGGTATGTCAACGCGGCCGAGCTGGCGAAGCCCGCGATCGCCTCGGTTCGCGAGGGCCGTACCAATTTCGTGCCGAAGAATTGGGAAAAGACCTATTACGACTGGATGGAGAACATCCAGCCCTGGTGCATCTCGCGCCAGCTGTGGTGGGGCCATCAGATCCCGGCCTGGTACGGGCCGGATGGACGCGTCTTTGTCGAGAAGACCGAGGAAGAGGCGCTCGCCGCGGCGATCGAATACTATCTGGCGCTGGAGGGGCCGTGGAAGGCCTGGGTCGAGGACAAGCTCGAGAATTTCAAGCCGGGCGAGATCCTGACCCGCGACGAGGACGTGCTGGACACCTGGTTCTCTTCCGCGCTTTGGCCGTTCTCGACGCTGGGCTGGCCGGACCAGACGCCGGAGCTCAAGACCTACTATCAGACCGACGTTCTGGTCACCGGCTTCGACATCATCTTCTTCTGGGTCGCCCGCATGATGATGATGGGCCTGCATTTCATGGACGAGGAGCCGTTCCACACGGTCTATGTCCATGCGCTGGTGCGCGACAAGAACGGGCAGAAGATGTCGAAGTCGAAAGGCAACGTCATCGATCCGCTCGAGCTCATCGACGAATACGGCGCCGACGCGCTGCGCTTCACGCTTGCGGTGATGGCCGCGCAGGGGCGCGATGTGAAGCTCGATCCGGCGCGCATCGCCGGCTACCGCAATTTCGGCACCAAGCTCTGGAACGCGACACGCTTCGCCGAGATGAACGAGGTGGCGCGCAACGACGATTTCCGGCTGAACGACGCCAAGCTCGCGGTCAACCGCTGGATCCTCACCGAGCTGACGCGGGCGGCGCGTGAAATCACCGACGGCATTTCCTCATACCGCTTCAACGACGCGGCGGGTGCCGCCTACCGGTTCGTCTGGAATCTGTTCTGCGACTGGTACCTGGAACTCCTGAAGCCTGTATTCATGGGCACGGACGAGGCGGCCAAGGCTGAGAGCCGAGCTTGCGTCGCCTTCGTGCTCGACGAGATCTACAAGCTGTTGCATCCGATGATGCCGTTCATGACCGAGGAGTTGTGGGCGCAGACCGCCGGCGAGGGCCAGGAGCGCGCTTCGCTGCTTTGCCACGCCGCCTGGCCGTCGCCGGACTTCGAGGACGCGGACGCGGCCGCCGACATCAACTGGCTGGTCGATCTCGTCTCCGGCATCCGCTCGGTGCGCTCGGAAATGAACGTGCCGCCGGCGGCGATCGCGCCGCTGATGGTGATCGGCGCCAACACGCTGACGCAAGAGCGGCTGGAGCGCCACGCCCAGGCCATCAAGCGGCTGGCGCGCGTCGGCGACATCGCGCTGGTCGACGCGCCGCCGAAGGGCTCGGCGCAGATGGTGCTCAACGAGGCGACGGTGTGCCTGCCGCTCGGCAGCCTGATCGACCTCGCGGCGGAAGCGGCGCGGCTGCAGAAGGAACTGGCCAAGGTGACCGAGGAGATCGCCCGCCTGCACAAGAAGCTGTCGAACGAGAAATTCGTCGCCAACGCGCCGGAAGAAGTGGTCGAGGCCGAGCGTGAAAAACTCGACGAATACCGCGAGGCGCAAGAGAAGCTTTCGGTGGCGTTGACCCGGGTGCGCGACGCCGGCTGAAGTCAAGATTCGCCTCTACTAGCAGGCAGGTTTCCGGTAGGTTAATTGCCTCGAAAACGGCCATGCCGTTGCGTTAATTTTGACGTAAACGGAAAGTTTTAGCCCCATTGTTGCCATAATGTAACAATGGGGCCAAATAGCCCCGAAAGGCCTTGTTTTTGAGCTTTTTGTGACAGGTTTCACAGATTTTTTCCGCCGAGTTGCCCCGGCAAAGCCATTTTTCGGCTAGGCGGCGGCATAGGCCGATAGGCCCGAAAGGAAGCCGGCCAAGGTGTACATGTACGCCTCCTGAATTCATTGTTGCGCCGTTAACCCGAATTGGTTCTAGCTTGATCCACTAGTATTTCGGGGAGGATATCCATGAACAATTTGCGTTTGAAAGCACTGCTGGGGGCGGGGTGCTTTTCGCTGGCCGCGATCGGTTCCGCGCATGCCGGCGGCCTGGAACGCGGCGGTTACGACATCGACCTGCTGTTCGATCCAGCGCAGGTCACCGGCGAGGCTTCCGCCACCTATGTGATGCCGCAACGAGACCTGAAGAACGTGGTGGACATCGACCCGACAAATGGGCCGCTTAATTTGTTGGGCGCATCCAACTCCGCCCGCGATACCGAAAGCTACTGGGTGCCAAGTGCCGGCATCAAGATCGGCATGGGCCCTGTCGATTGCCTCGGCGACTACGGCCAACCGATCGGAGCGTTCAGCAATCCCGGCGCCAATTGGGCCGGTGCGAACGGCAATATCATAACCAAGGTAAAGAGCGAAGCGCTGGGCGCAACCTGCTCGTACAAGATGGACCTTGGCAAAGGTCAGTTTCGGGTTCTTGGCGGCGTATTTCACGAGGATGTTTCGGGCTTCAAGGAGCAGTTGGTTGCTCCTCTCCCGGCATTCTTGGGCACGGGCGTAGGACGCCTCGATCTCGAGGGAGATGGCTGGGGATGGCGTGCCGGTGTCGCCTATGAGATTCCGGAAATCGCTCTGCGCGCCAGCCTGGTCTACAATTCGGCGGTGAAGCTCGACAACCTCGCCGGAACGCTCGACCTGACCCAGGTTTCCAGCATCATCGATCCGACAAATCCGCTGCTAGGTACCGTAACCAATGTCTATGGCTCCTCTGAAGTGCCGGACTCGGTGGAACTGAAGCTGCAGTCTGGTATCGCGCCAGGATGGCTGGCCTTCGGCTCCATCAAGTGGATGAACTGGAGCCAATTGCAGAGCATTCCGTTCTGCCCGACTGCGACGAAGGGCGTGTTTGCCTGCACCACCACCAGCGTGGTTCGCGCGACGTCATTGGATCTGCTCTACAGGGACGGATGGACTGTCTCCGGCGGCATCGGCCACAAGTTCAACGATCAGTGGAGCGGTGCGGCAGTTCTTACCTGGGATCGTGGTACCACCACCGGCCTCAGCGCCCAGACCGACACCTGGACCATCAGCGGCGGCGTGGCGTACACGCCGACCCAGAACATCGAGCTCCGTTTCGGTGGCGCGCTGGGCGTGCTCACCAGCGGGTCGATACATCCTGTCGTCGGCAGCGACGGCGTCACCTACGGCACCGACTATACCGCCGACTTCGGCAACGACCTTGTTTCCGCCGTCTCCACCTCGTTTAAGGTGAAGTGGTAAGCCCTTCAAACTGAACACAAAAGGCCGGGCATTGCCCGGCCTTTTTCGTTGGTGCCGTCAGGCGTGCGGGCGTCGCCGTAGCCGCACCAATCTCGCCGCGGTGCAGATTCGCCGCACATCCCGCGCCCCTCACAATTGTGACGTTTTAGCAACACTTTATGAACAACCCCAGCGCTACAGTTCCGGCCAGGGGGATTGCCCATTTCCCGCCATAAACCCGGCGCACCTCGAAATGGTCTCGGGACACGCGCCAAAAGGCTCGGCGATGGGGCAGGCCGCACCGCCCGCGGCAAGGACGAGTATGGACGCCAGAGTTATCTCCAAGGCCAAGCTGCCCAGCCGCTACGTGACCGTGGGTCCGGCGCGCGCGCCGCATCGCTCGTACCTCTACGCCATGGGATTGTCGGCGGCCGAGATCGCGCAGCCGCTGGTCGGCGTCGCCAGCTGCTGGAACGAGGCGGCACCCTGCAACATCTCGCTGATGCGTCAGGCGCAGGTGGTCAAGAAAGGCGTCGCCGCCGCCAACGGCACACCGCGCGAGTTCTGCACCATCACCGTCACCGACGGCATCGCCATGGGCCACCAGGGCATGAAATCGTCGCTTGTGTCGCGCGAGGTGATCGCCGATTCCGTCGAGCTGACCATGCGCGGCCATTGCTACGACGCGCTGGTCGGTCTTGCCGGTTGCGACAAGTCGCTGCCCGGCATGATGATGGCCATGGTGCGCCTCAACGTGCCATCGATCTTCATCTATGGCGGCTCGATCCTTCCCGGCAGCTATCGCGGCCGGCAGATCACCGTGCAAGACGTGTTCGAGGCGGTCGGCCAGCATTCGGTCGGCACGATCAGCGACGCCGAACTGCTCGAGATCGAACAGGCAGCCTGTCCGTCGGCCGGCTCGTGCGGCGCCCAGTTCACCGCCAACACGATGGCCACCGTCGCCGAGGCGATCGGCCTGGCGCTGCCCTATTCCTGCGGCGCGCCGGCACCCTACGAGATGCGCGACCGCTTCAACTACGCCTCCGGCGAAAAGGTTATGGAGCTGATCGCGAAGAACATCCGGCCACGCGACATCATCACGCTGAAGTCGCTGGAGAACGCCGCGACCGTCGTGTCCGCCACCGGCGGCTCGACCAATGCCGCGCTGCACCTGCCGGCGATCGCGCATGAGGCCGGGATCAAGTTCGACCTCTTCGACGTCGCCGCGATCTTCGAGAAGACACCTTACATCGCCGATCTCAAGCCCGGCGGCAAATATGTCGCCAAGGACATGTTCGAGGCCGGCGGCATTCCGCTGTTGATGAAGACACTGCTCGACCATGGTTACCTGCATGGCGATTGCATGACCGTGACCGGCCGTACTTTGGCCGAAAACATGCAGCATGTTGCCTGGAATGACAGCCAGGATGTGGTCCGTCCCGCCAACCGGCCAATCACCAAGACAGGCGGTGTCGTGGGCCTGAAGGGCAACCTTGCCCCCGAAGGCGCGATCGTGAAGGTCGCGGGCATGTCGGAACTGAAATTCTCGGGTCCGGCGCGTTGCTTCGATTCGGAAGAGGAGTGCTTCGAAGCGGTCACGCAGCGCAACTACAAGGAAGGCGAGGTTCTCGTCATCCGCTACGAGGGTCCGCGCGGCGGTCCGGGCATGCGGGAAATGCTGTCGACGACGGCGGCTCTCTACGGTCAGGGCATGGGCGGCAAGGTGGCGCTGATCACCGACGGACGGTTCTCGGGCGCGACGCGCGGCTTCTGCATCGGCCATGTCGGGCCGGAGGCGGCTATCGGCGGTCCGATCGGGCTCATCAGGGACGGTGACGTGATCTCGATCGATGCGGTCAACGGCACGATCGAGGTGGCGCTGTCCGACGCCGAGCTGGCGGCGAGGAAGAAGACGTGGAAGGCGCGCAAGACCGACTATCAGTCGGGCGCGATCTGGAAATATGCGCAGACGGTCGGATCGGCCCGCGACGGCGCGGTGACCCACCCGGGCGGTGCGAAAGAAACACATTGCTATGCGGATATCTGAGGTGTTGAGGTCGTCTGTCTTTTCGGCACTGGTCGCTGTGGCGACCTTGGGCGCCGTGGGCCAAGCCATGGCCTTCGACGACAAGGTATTCGACGACAAGACCGGCGTGAAGCCGCAGTCCAGCCCGTGGGCGGTGTTCCAGTTCGGCTTTTCCGCCTACAAGAACGGCCACAAGGACCAGGCGGTCGAGGCTTATAAATACGCCGCCGAGAACGGCCAGATTGGCGCCACCTGGAAGCTTGCGCGCATGTATGCCGAAGGCGACGGCGTGGCACGCGACGACTATGCGGCCTTCAAGTTCTTCTCGGAGATCGTCGACCAGGATGTCGAGCCGGGTTCGCCGGAGGAGAGCTATGTCTCCGACGCGCTGGTGGCGCTCGGCGACTATCTGCGCAAGGGCATACCCGGCAGCCCCGTCACGGAGAACGAGGTCGCGGCGCAGGAATACTACATGCGCGCGGCCGCCAACTACCGCAATCCGAACGCCCAATTCGAGATCGGGCAGATGTTCCTGAAGGGCGAGGGCGGCGTCAAGGCAAGCGTCAAGCAGGCCGGGCGCTGGCTCCAACTGGCGGCCGAGAAGGGCCATGCCGGCGCGCAGGCGACGCTCGGCAACCTCCTGTTCCAGAGCGGCAAGGTGGTGCGCGGCCTGGCGATGATGACGGCCGCACTCGAGCGTGCCGCACCGGCCGACCAGCCGTGGATCCGCAGCATGCAGGAAGAGGCCTTCGCCGCCGCCGGCGAAGCCGACCGCCGCACGGCCATCTCCCTGGCCGACGACATCCTGACGAAGGGCGGCGGCGACCAGTAAGCCGCGCCGCTGCCAAGTCACCCCAGGTAAATCAGTTCTCGGTCGGTTCCGTCGGCACCATGCTTGGCGCAGGCGTCGAGATCGGCGTGGTCATGACCGGCGGGGTCGTGCCCCGGCAGTCGTCATGGATCTTGGTCCACGAGGTGTTGTTGAGAACCATGTCGCAGCGGGCGAGGTGGCTTTCGCCGGCAATCGTCAGGCAGGCGGTCTCACCAATCTTGAACGATTTGCCGTTGGCAAGGCATGCCTGGGCGGCAAGCACCGGTGCCGGCGCGATCAACGCCAACACAAGACCAGCCGAGCAAAGAACAAACCGGATCGCCATCGAACCCCCGCAGCAAGTCGCATCAAACGCGCAATTTGTGGCGATATCAGGGTTTTGCGGAGATTTGCGTGAGTAGCCGTCAGGCGGGCTGCAGCGCCAGTTCGATCGCCACCGGCACGTGGTCGGATGGCTTCTCCCAGGCGCGGACATGCTTTTCGACCGAGGCCGAGGAAAAACGGTTGGCGGCTTCGGGCGACAAAAGCAGGTGGTCGATGCGGATGCCGTTGTTCTTCTGCCAGGCGCCGGCCTGATAGTCCCAGAACGTGTAGACATCGGACGAATCGGTGACGGCGCGCACTGCTTCGGTGAAGCCGAGGTTCTTCAGCCGACGGAAGGCCTGCCGCGTCTGCGGCTGGAACAGCGCGTCGCCCAGCCAGTTGTCCGGGAACCGGGCGTCGGCGGCTTCGGGGATGACATTGTAGTCGCCGGCCAGCACCAGCGCCTCCTCGAGCCGCAGCCGCTCCTGCGCCCACCTCTCCAGCCGCGCCATCCAGGACAGCTTGTAGGAGAACTTCTTCTCGTCGTCGATCGGATTGCCGTTCGGCAGATAGAGCGAGGCGACACGCAGCGCGCCCCTGTCGGTCGAGAACACGCCCTCGATGAAGCGCGCCTGCTCGTCCTCGTCATCGCCGGGCAGGCCCTTGATAACTTCGTCGAAGCGCAGCTTCGACAGGAGGGCGACGCCGTTGAAGCCCTTCTGGCCATGGGTCTCGACATTGTAGCCGAGCGCCTCGACCTCGGCGCGCGGGAACTGTTCGTCGACCGATTTGATCTCCTGCAGGCAGACGATGTCGGGCGCGCTTTCGGTCAGCCAGTGGGTGAGGTTGCCGATGCGGGCGCGCACGCCGTTGATGTTCCAGGTGACGATTTTCATGGATTGCCCTTGGGATCTTCGGACGGGAGGCGTTCGACGAGGCCGATCGTATTGCCTGCCGGGTCCTTTAGGAAGGCCATCCACTCGCTTTCCCCCGCCGGACCGAACTGGCCCTCGGTGTCGCGATGGACGAGTGCCGGCGGCGCGGTGAAGGGAATGCCCGCGGCCTTCGCCTGCGCATGGAAGGCTTCGAGGCCGGTAATGTCGAGATAGACGATGCCCGCCGGCACGCCATCGGTGAAGAACAGGCGCACGTCGCCGGCCATGATGAAGGCGATGCCCGGCGGATCGTAGCGCGCATGCACGCCCATGCCGAGCACGTCACGCCAGAAGGCGAGCGTGATGTCGAGATCGCGGCCGGCCGAGAGCGCGACCTGACGGACCGCGCCGATCGCAGGCATCCGATTTCTGCTAAACAGAGAAACTGGTGCCGCAGCCGCAGGAGGCGACGGCATTGGGGTTCCTGATCTGGAACGACTGGCCCATCAGGTCGTCGACGAAGTCGATCACCGAGCCGCCCATATAGACCAGCGACAGGTCGTCGATCAGCACGGTGGCGCCGTCCTTCTCGATGGCGACGTCGTCGTCGTTGCGCGTGTCGACGAGGTCGAACTTGTAGGAAAAGCCGGAGCAGCCGCCGCCTTCGACCGAGACGCGCAGCGCCGTCTTGCCCGGCTCGCCGGAAACGATCCTGGCGATCCGCTTGGCGGCGGCGTCGGTCATCTCGACCTTCATGGCAGTCTTGGCATCCGCGCCCATCGGCGTCACCTTGCTTTCGGTTTCATATGATAGGTATGAAGCGGGCGGGGCCAAGTCAACTGGTGGGTGAATGGACGTGCGGCAGGGCAAGGATGCTCTCGGCGACATAGGGTTCGGCTACCGGCCGCGCGCCGCCTATGCCAGCGATCCCGCGCGCTCGCGCGGCCGCCTGTTCGAGGAGGCCGAAAGCCCGACCCGCACGCCGTTCCAGCGCGATCGCGACCGCATCATCCATTCGACCGCCTTCCGCCGCCTGAAGCACAAGACGCAGGTGTTCGTCGCGCATGAGGGCGACCACTACCGCACGAGGCTGACGCATTCGATCGAAGTGGCGCAGATCGCACGCGCGCTGGCGCGGGCGCTGCGCGGCGACGAGGATCTGGCGGAGGCGGTGGCGCTGGTGCATGATTTTGGCCATACGCCGTTCGGCCATACCGGCGAGGAGGCGTTGAACGAGAAGATGGCCGCCTGGGGCGGCTTCGACCACAATGCGCAGTCGCTGCGCGTGGTGACGCGGCTGGAGCGGCGCTATGCCGAGTTCGACGGTCTGAACCTCACCTGGGAGACGCTGGAGGGGCTGGTCAAGCACAACGGGCCATTGACGAATGCCAAAGGGCAGGGGCTGAAGGGCCCGGTGCCGCAGGCGATCCGTGACTATTCGCAATTGCACGATCTCGAGCTCGACCGGTTCGCCGGCATCGAGGCGCAATGCGCGGCGATCGCCGACGACATCGCCTACAACACCCATGACATCGACGACGGTCTGCGGTCGGGCTTCCTGACGCTCGACATGCTGGAGGACGTCACCTTGCCGGGCTCGATCCTGGCGAGCGTACGAG
>NZ_RZOT01000489.1:0-4780 GCF_003999085.1 Mesorhizobium sp. M4A.F.Ca.ET.090.04.2.1 | reverse complement strand
ACCGCCACAACCAGCAGCGCGATCGACAGCGGCGCCACGACGGCGGCGTTTTCCAGGCCGGTGATGCGGCCGTTTTCCACCTCAAGGCCAAGCACGCCAAGGGCTGCCGCGACACCTCGATTGCCGTCGATGCAGATAAAGGCCAGCAGGGCGAAAACGATCGCCCAGTGCAAGGCCAGAAAAGAGGTCAATACATGCCGCATGGCGTTCCTGCTTTGCAGGGCAAGGAACGACATGGTTAACCAATCCTTGCTCCGACGGGAACAGTGGGCCTTGCGGGCCGCCGCCGCAATGGAAACCATTCATTAAGGTTAACGCCTATCCAGGCCGGGATAAGGGACCGCACAGGTCCGCTCAGTTCACCGGCGGATAAAGCGTGTCGACGATCATGCGGGCGTCGTGGCGCGAATCGAGCATGCCATAGGTGTTGCGCCACTGGCCGGCGAGACGCGTCTCGACGAAGGCGTCTGCGATACGCCCTGCCCCCAACCGGCGAAGCTCGGCCGCCGCCGCCGACAGCGCCAGTTGCTCGGTGAGCAGGCGCGCCGAGCCCTCGTCGGTCGCCGCCACCTGCATGGCAGCCTTGAGCACGCCAATGGTGCCGCGGCCGCCTGCGCCGAGGTCGCGGTCGATGCCGGCCAGCACCTCCTCGAACAGGCCTGGCGCGCGGCCCAGCACGCGCAGCACGTCAAGCGCCATGACATTGCCGGAGCCTTCCCAGATCGCATTTACCGGAGCCTCGCGGTAGTAGCGGGCGAGCGGCGCCTCTTCGACATAGCCATTGCCGCCGAGGCATTCCATGGCTTCGTAGAGCAGCGGCGGCGCGATCTTGCAGACCCAGTATTTGACGACCGGCGTCATGGCGCGGGCGAAAGCCGCCTCGCCGCGATCGCTGGCCGCCTCGTCGAAAGAGCGCGCCAGACGAAACGACAGCGCGGTGGCGGCGGCAACGTCGAGCGCCATATCGGCAAGCACACGCTGCATCAGCGGCTGGTCAACCAGATTGGCGCCGAACACCTGTCGATGGCGGGCGTGGTGGACGGCTTCGGCCAGCCCTGCGCGCATGATCGCCGATGAGGCGACGGCGCAGTCGAGCCTGGTCAGCGTCACCATGTCCATGATCGTCTTGATGCCAGCGCCAGGCTCGCCAACCATCTCGCCGATGGCGTTGACGAACTCCACTTCCGAGGAGGCATTGGAGCGATTGCCAAGCTTGTCCTTCAGCCGCTGGAAGCGGAAACCGTTGCCGGAGCCGTCGCCAAGGATGCGCGGAACGAGGAAGCACGAAAGCCCTTCCGGCACCTGCCCGAGCACCAGGAAGGCGTCGGACATCGGCGCCGACATGAACCATTTGTGGCCGGTCAGGCGATAGAATCCGCTGCCCGCCCGCTCGGCCCTTGTCACGTTGGCGCGCACATCGGTGCCGCCCTGCTTCTCGGTCATGCCCATGCCGAGGGTGAGCCCGGTCTTTTCGACCGGTGGCTTCTGGCTCTGGTCGTATTTGCGGGTCGTTACGCGCGGCGCCCATTCGCGGAACAGTTTTGGGCTTGCCATCAGCGCCGCCAGCGAGGCGCTGGTCATGGTGATCGGGCAGAGGTGCCCGGTCTCCAACTCGGCGGTGATGTAGAAGCGCGCCGCCCTCACCTGATGACGGCGGCCGATCTCGGCGTCGCCGTTTTCCCAGACCGAGGAATGCAGTCCGTTGGCGACCGAGCGGCGCATCAGGGCGTGGTAGGCGGGATGGTACTCGACCAGATCGATGCGCCGGCCCTGGCGATCATGGGTTTTGAGCTTCGGCGTCTCGACATTGGCGAGGCGGGCCAGTTCCTGCGCTTCCTGCGTCAGCACGAAACGGCCGAGCCCGTCGAGGTCCTTGCGCACCGGTTCAGAAAAGCGCTCGGCAAGCTGGATCAGCAACGGATCGCCCCGCCAGGCGTTGCCGCCCGTCAGCGGCGGCGGCTGGTTCGTCACGTCGTCGGTCACGCCCTGTCCTTATCTTGCGAAAGCTACGAATCCGAAGGCTTCGGCGGGTTATAGCCCAAGCGTTGCCGCGCGCACGACGAAAATACCGGGGAGAAAGCCTGCAATCCAAAGCTGGTGCTTGCGGCTGGGGACACCGCACCCTATAGCAGCGCCTTGAGATGACCGACGCTTCGTCCTTGCCGCTCTACCCTCATCGCCATCTTCTGGGCATCCGCGATCTTTCCCCCGCCGATATCGAGCTGCTGCTCGACCGGGCGGACCGGGCCGTCGCGATCTCGCGGCAGCCGGAGAAGAAAACCTCGACGCTGCGCGGCCGCACCCAGATCAACCTGTTCTACGAGGCCTCGACCCGCACGCAGTCGTCGTTCGAACTGGCCGGCAAGCGGCTCGGCGCCGACGTCATGAACATGTCGGTGGCGAGTTCCTCAGTTAAGAAGGGCGAGACGCTGATCGACACGGCGATGACGCTCAACGCCATGCGGCCGGACATCTTGATCATCCGTCACCAGTCGGCGGGTGCGGCAGCACTCCTGGCGCAGAAGGTCGGCTGCTCCGTCGTCAATGCCGGCGACGGCGCGCATGAGCATCCTACGCAGGCGCTGCTTGACGCCCTGACCATCCGCCGCGCCAAGGGGCCGCTATCGAAGCTGATCGTGGCGATCTGCGGCGACATCCTGCATTCGCGCGTCGCCCGCTCCAACATCATGCTGCTCAATGCGCTCGGTGCCCAGGTGCGCGTCGTCGCGCCCTCGACGCTGCTGCCCTCGGGCATCGACAGGATGGGCGTCATCGTCGCCCGCTCGATGGCCGAAGGCCTCAAGGACGCCGATGTCGTGATGATGCTGCGCCTGCAGCGCGAGCGCATGGAAGGCGCTTTCGTGCCGTCGATTCGTGAGTATTTCCGCTATTTCGGCCTCGATGCCGAGAAGCTCAAGGCGGCCAAGGACGATGCGCTGGTCATGCATCCCGGCCCGATGAATCGCGGCGTCGAGATTGCGTCCGAAATCGCCGACGGGCCGCAGAGCGTCATCCAGGAACAGGTGGAGATGGGCGTCGCCGTGCGCATGGCGGTAATGGAAGCGTTGCTCGATCCGCGCCGCAACCATGAGGGGCGCGGCGCATGACGACAACGGTCTTCAGCAAGGCGCATATCGTCGATCCCTCGCGCGGCATCGACGAGGTCGGCACGGTCATCGTCGAGGGCAGGAAGATTGTCGCCGCCGGCAAGGCGGCGCTGAACCAGGGTGTGCCGGAAGGCGCGACTGTCATCGACTGCGCGGGAAAGACCCTCATTCCAGGTTTGATCGATAGCCGCGTCTTCATCGGCGAGCCCGGCGGCGAGCATCGCGAGACTATTGCCTCGGCGAGTGTGGCGGCAGCGGCGGGCGGCGTCACCTCGATCGTCATGATGCCCGACACCGATCCGGTGATCGACAATGTCGCGCTGGTCGAATTCGTGCTGCGCACAGCCAAGGATACGGCAAGCGTCAACATCTTTCCGGCGGCGGCGATCACCAAGGGGCTCGACGGCCGCGAGATGACCGAGTTCGGCCTGCTGCGCGAGGCCGGCGCCGTCGCCTTCACCGACGGGCGCCACACAATCGCCAGCGCCCTGGTGATGCGCCGGGCGCTGACCTACGCCCGCGACTTCGGCGGCGTCGTCGCGCATGAGACGCAGGACGCCGACCTTGCCTCGGCGGGCGTGATGAATGAGGGCCTCTACGCAAGCTGGCTCGGCCTTGCCGGCATTCCGCGCGAGGCGGAATCGATCCCGCTGGAACGTGACCTCGCTTTGGCGCGGCTGACGCGCGGAACTTATCACGCGGCCAAGATCTCGACGGCGATGGCGGCCAACGCCGTGAGCCGGGCGAAAGCTGACGGTGCCAATGTCACGGCCGGCGTGTCGATCCACAATTTGTCCCTCAACGAGAACGACGTCGGCGAATACCGCACGTTCTTCCGGCTGACGCCGCCGCTGCGTGCCGAGGACGACCGGCTGGCCATGATTGAGGCGATCAAGGACGGCACCGTCGACATTGTCGTGTCCTCGCACGATCCGCAGGATGTCGACACCAAGCGCCTGCCCTTCGCCGACGCGGCGGCCGGCGCGATCGGGCTGGAAACGCTGCTGGGCGCGGCGCTGCGGCTCTATCACAATGGCGACGTCTCGCTGCTCAGGCTTGTCGAGGTGCTGTCGGCCGCTCCGGCGAAACTGTTCGGCCTGCCCGGCGGCACGCTGAAGCCGGGTGCCGCGGCCGACCTCGCGCTCGTCGATCTGCACGAGCCCTGGATCGTCAGCGAGAGCGGCCTTCGCTCGCGCTCGAAGAACACCTGCTTCGAGGGCGCGCGGCTGCAAGGCAAGGTCTTGCAAACGATGGTGTCGGGCCGCACAGTGTTTTCAATCTAGGCCGATGGCGGCGTAGTCCGCCATTTCGTGCGGTGAAGGAAATGCGGGGTGAAACAATGGGTTATGGCGGTATCCTGGCGCTACTGTTCGGCTATCTGCTTGGCTCGATTCCCTTCGGCCTGCTGATCACTGGCGCCGCCGGCCTTGGCGACGTGCGCAAGATCGGTTCCGGCAATATCGGCGCCACCAACGTGCTGCGCACCGGCAACAAGGGGCTCGCCGCCGCCACGCTGCTGCTCGACGCCCTGAAAGGCACGGCGGCGGTGCTGATCGCCGGCCGCTTCGCGCCGGAGTTCGCGCTTTGGGCCGGCTTCGGTGCCTTCCTTGGCCATCTCTTTCCGGCCTGGCTCGGCTTCAAGGGCGGCAAAGGCGTCGCAACCTATCTCGGCG
>NZ_RZOT01000488.1:0-4785 GCF_003999085.1 Mesorhizobium sp. M4A.F.Ca.ET.090.04.2.1 | reverse complement strand
GTGTGGAGGAGCACGCGCCGGCGGTTGCCGTCCGGCGTCGGCGTCCATGCAGCCTCGCCGGCATGCGAGAATATCTTCGTCACGGTCATCTCGCCTCTCTCAGCGCGCCAGCCAGCCGCCATCCACCGGCACCACGGCGCCATGCATATAGTCGGACGCCGGCGCCAGCAGGAACACGGCCGCGTCGCCAATGTCTTCCGGCCGGCCCCAGCGGCCGGCCGGGATGCGCGCCATGATCGAGGCGCGGCGATCGGGATCGGCGCGCAGCGCCTCGGTATTGTTGGTCTCGATATAGCCCGGCGCGATGGCGTTGACGTTGATGCCCTTCTGCGCCCACTCGCAGGCGAGCAACCGGGTGATGCCGAGCACGCCGTGCTTCGAGGCCGTGTAGGAGGCGACGCGGATGCCGCCCTGGAAGCTCAGCACCGAAGCGATGTTGACGATCTTGCCGCGCCGCCCGGGTTCGGCAAGCACATGCCGGGCAAAGCCTTGGCCGAGCATGAACACCGTCTTCAGATTGACGTCGATGACGTCGTCCCAGTCGGCCTCGGTCAGCTCGACCGCATCGGCTCGCCTTATGATACCTGCATTGTTGACCAGGCCGTCGAGCGGTCCGCTGTCGCGCCAGACCCGATCGAGCATCGCCTGCGCGGCCGTCGAGTCGGCAAGCTCGCAGCGCACCGCCTCGATGCTCCCGCCGGCCGCCTCTATCCTTTCGGCGGTCTCATCCATCGCCGAGCGGCCGACGCCGATCACTGTGCCGCCGGCACGCGCGACCGACACCGCGATGCCCTGGCCGATGCCGGTATTGGCGCCGGTGACCAGGATGCGTTTGCTAGCGAGGCTGAAGGCGGAAAGATCGGGCCCTTTCCTGCTCATGATATCCAACATTTGTCTGTCATCGATGACGCCGTGCCTCCGTGATCGCGTCCAAGCAGCGCAAAAGCCAGTTCGCCTGTGTATGACCGCGCGGGCTGACGATGGGCAGCTTTTCCACGCCGGCGTAAAGCGCGCTGGCAAGCGCGCGCATCCGCCTCGGAGGGGAACAGCAGATCCGGATCGGTCAGCGTGATCGTGGACATAACGGCTCCTCCAGGAGGGAGTACCGGTATGGTCGGACAGGAGTGATGTCAACGCGAACGGCGTTCCTGAGCCTGCTTGCGGCAGCGGGGAACAGATGATACCCCGCATCGGATCCATCGCACGGGACATCAAAATGCCGCTCCGCCGAAACCTCTCAGCGTGTTTGGTGCCATGACCCACGACCGCCTCTCCGATGGGACGCTGCGGTCCTTGCCAAATCAGGTTTCGGTTCCCGCCTACGATCGGGACGACATCGCGGGGGGCATTGTCCATCTCGGCGTCGGCGCCTTCCACCGCGCCCATCAGGCCGCCTATGTCGACGACTGCCTGGCGGCGGGAGAGCGTGACTGGGGCATTGTCGGCGTCTCGCTGCGCAGCGCCGACACGCGCGATGCGCTGGCGCCACAGGACGGGCTCTACGCGCTGGCGATCCGCGACAGCGGCGGCGAGAGCCTGCGCGTCATCGGCTCGATCCAGTCGATGCTGGTGGCGCCCGAGGACCCAGGCGCGGTGCTGGCGGCGCTTATCGACCCGCGCACCCGCATCGTCACGCTGACCATCACCGAAAAGGCCTATCTGAGGGCAGCCGACGGCCGGCTCGACGAAACCCACCCCGACATCGTCCACGATCTGGCCAATCCGGGATCGCCGCGCACGGCGCATGGTTTCCTCACGGAAGCGCTGGCCCGCCGCCGCGCCGCCGGCACGCCGCCCTTCACCGTGCTTTGCTGCGACAACCTGCCGGCCAACGGCGCCACGCTGCACCGGCTGCTGGCCGAATTCGCGATGCTGCGCGATGCAGGACTCGCCCGACAGGGCGATGTCCAGCTCGCCCGACAGGGCGATGTCCAGCTCGCCCCACCGGGCGATGCCCCTCTTGCCAGCCATGTTGCAAACGAAGTGGCCTTCCCATCGAGCATGGTCGACCGCATCGTGCCGGCGACCACCGATGCCGACCGGGCACGCATCGCGGTCGAGCTCGGCGTCGAGGATGCCTGGCCGGTGATGACCGAGCCGTTCTGCCAATGGGTCGTCGAGGACGATTTTCCGGCCGGCAGGCCGGCCTGGGAAAAATTCGGCGTCACCATGGTCGCCGATGTCGGCCCCTTCGAGGACATGAAGCTGAGACTGCTCAACGGCGCGCATTCGGGCATCGCCTATCTCGGCCTGCTCAGCGGCCACGCGACCGTCGACCGCGCCTTCGCCGATCCGGCGATCCGGCAGTTCGTCGATCGCCTGTGGGCCGAGGCCATTTCGACGCTGCCCGAGGACGCCGGGCTCGACACCAGCGCCTACACGGCGGAACTCGCCCAACGTTTTTCGAACACCGCGCTTGCCCATCGTACCGCGCAGATCGCCAATGACGGCAGCCAGAAACTGCCGCAGCGCATCGTGGCGTCAGTCTTGGAGTGCCTGGAAGCCGGCACCGAAATGGTCCATCTCACGCTGGTGGTGGCCGCCTGGATCGCCGCCTGCGCGGCGCGCGGCAAGGCCTTGCCGGAAGCCCATTTCACGGATCCGCTCGACGCGGCGCTGACGGAACTTCTGAGCCAGCAACTGCCGGCAAACGAAACGGTGACGGCGGTGTTCGATCTCGCTGGCTTTGCCAGGGACCACGCCGAGCGCCAGACATTGATTGAACTCGTGGCTGTCCATCTCGTCCACCTGCGCCGGGACGGCCCCACCCTGGCCTTCGCCGCGCTTGGCATAGAGGGCGAACGGCAAGAATAGACTTGCAGTTCCACCCACGGATGGCTCGCCTATTCCACAGCCGAGCCATACAGTGTTTGCCGGGACGAATAGCCGGTGCCCTTTGAATTCCAGAACAGCCGCGCTGCTCTGCCGACGAGGTTTTCGTAAGGGACGAATCCGACGGTGAATCGACTGTCGGAAGCATTGTCCCGATTGTCGCCAAGCACGAAATAGTGGCCCTCGGGCACCTCGAACACGCGCGTGTTGTCGCCGATCGAATTGTCCGTCAGGTCGAGAACGAAATGGCTGACCCCGCCTGGCAAGGTCTCGCGCTGAAGCCTGGCCGGCTGCGCCATCTCCTCGTACGGGAACGTGCCGGCATCCTCGAGACCAACGGGCACATCGTTGATGTGGAGCGCGCCGTTGACCATCTGGATCTTCTCGCCCGGCAAGCCGACGATCCGCTGGATATAGTCGATGCTTGGGTCGGACGGGAATTTGAAGACCACCACATCCCCACGCTTGGGTTCCGCGCCTAGCACACGTCCTTCGATTGGCAGCAAATTGAACGGCACGCTGTAGCGGCTGTAGCCGTAGGCGAATTTGGAGACGAAGAGATAGTCGCCTTCCTGCAGTGTCGGCACCATGCTGCCGGAGGGAATCGAAAACGGCTGGAACAGGAACGATCGGATCAGCAAGGCCGGCACCGACGAGGTGAGCAGGACGAGCACCAGCACCGAAAGCCCGTGCGCATACCATTTGTCCGGCTTGAAGCGATGCGCGAAGGGCACGACGAGCGCCATCCACAGGACCATCAACACGAACCCTGAGAAATTGGCCAGCCCGGCAAGATCGGCGCCCGGCAGCACCGGAAACCCGATATAGACAGCCGCGACGCCGAGGGCGCTGAACACAATCAGGACGGCAAGCGCCGGCCTTCCGGCGCCGATCCAGAGAAACCCGCCGAACGGCCCGCCAAAGGCCGACACCAGCGCCGTCGACCACCTGGATCGCGGCGCAATTTCTCGCTGGTCTGATTGCTGCGTCATCGGCCACCCCCCCACGCAAAGGCAGCCGGACTGTCCACTAAACAAAAAAGCGGGGCAAGCCCGCTTTTGCAATCTCCGGTGGAAGCCTGATCTCAGGCCGGCAGGATGGCGCCTTCCAGCGTGGTGAGCTGGCTAAGGAATTGCTCTGCCTTGCTGCGGGCCTGGTCGTCCTTGGCGTCGGCGACGTCTTCCTTCGCCTCCTGGATGCGGCGTGCCACATCCGCGCGATCGATGTCGCCGACCGCCACCGCCGACTCGGCAAGCAGCGTGCAGCCGGAAGGCACGATGTCGGCGAAGCCGCCGAACACCACATAGCGTTCTTCCTTGCCCGCAACGGTCTTCACCGTGACGACGCCCGGCTTGATCGTGGTCATGACCGGCGCGTGCAGCGCCATCACGGTCATCTCGCCTTCGGCGCCGGGGATGACGACAGATTCAACCTGCTCGGAAACGAGCAGGCGCTCCGGCGAGACCAGTTCGAACTTGAAAGCTTCAGCCATGATCAAATTAGCGAGCAGGGAATAGCGAGTAGCGAGTAGTAAGAACAAATCCGCCGCGCTGGTATTCCTATTCGCTACTCCCTATTCGCTATTCGCTTCTTATGCCGCTTCAGCCGCCAGGCGCTGGGCCTTCTCGACCGCTTCCTCGATGCCGCCGACCATATAGAAGGCGGCTTCCGGCAGGTGGTCGTAGTCGCCGGCGCAGAGGCCCTTGAAGCCCTTGATGGTGTCGGCGAGGTCGACCAGCTTGCCCGGCGAGCCGGTGAACACTTCGGCGACGAAGAACGGTTGCGACAGGAAGCGTTCGATCTTGCGGGCGCGGGCAACGGTCTGCTTGTCCTCTTCCGACAGCTCATCCATGCCCAGAATGGCGATGATGTCCTGCAGCGACTTGTAGCGCTGGAGGATCGACTGCACCTGGCGCGCCACCTGGTAGTGCTCCTCGCCGACGACCATCGGAT
>NZ_RZOT01000487.1:0-4787 GCF_003999085.1 Mesorhizobium sp. M4A.F.Ca.ET.090.04.2.1 | reverse complement strand
CTGCTCTACGACACCATCGCCGGCTTCGGCTGAGAACAATGCATGTCGCCCAAAAGTGCGCTGCGGTTTTGGGACAACGGCATGCATGAAGCAGGAAACTCAAACCCTGTCGCTTAATTCCCTCCTGGCGTGACACGCATTGAACGCGCGGCACCGCGACAAAATCGCGGGCCGCGCTATCTTCTTTAGCCATTATGACCGGAACCGCTGAGGCCCGCGAATTCTACGCCCGACTGATGGCCGCTCATGCCGGCTCGGCTGATCCGCGCCTCGGGGAAGCTTTCGCCACCGTTCCGCGCGAGGCCTTCCTTGGTCCCGGACCGTGGACCATCATCGCCGGCGACGGCAGGGTTAAGACGCCGAGCGCCGATCCCGCCCACATCTACCAGAACGTGCTGGTGACGCTCGACGCCGACAAGGGCATCAACAATGGCGAACCCTGCCTGCACGCAATGTGGTTCGGCCGGATCGCGCCCAGGCCAGGCGAGGCCGTCACCCATATCGGCGCCGGCACTGGCTACTACACGGCGCTGCTGGCGAAGCTGGTCGCGCCCGGCCCGGTCACCGCCTTCGAGCTTGACGCAGCACTTGCCGCCAGCGCCGAGCAGAACCTCACGGCCTATGAGAATGTGGCCGTCATCCATGGCAATGCCGTCACTAGCCCGCTGCCTGCGTCCGACATCATCTATGTCAATGCCGGCGTGGCAGCGCCTCCGGCCGCCTGGCTGAAGGCGCTGAAGCCGGGAGGCCGCATGGTCTTCCCATGGCGTCCCGCCGAACGCGTTGCGCTGGCCGTGCTGGTGACCAGCACGGAATTCGGCTTCGCCTGCCAACCGTTCATGGGCTCGTGGTTTATCCCTTGCGTCGGCGCATCGACCCCGGACCCCTCTGCGAAAATCCCCGATCGCGAGAAGGCGGCGCGCAGCCGTTCGATCTGGCTGATCAGCGACAAGGCGCCGGACCGCACTGCCACGGCAATCATCGGCGAGGTTTGGTTCTCGTCGCACGGCGTCGGCCGCGGCAGGGGGATGAGCGCGCTGCGGTAGATATTTTTGCGGCCGCTGTCGAGCCGTCGCCTGTCCATGCGTCCTAAGGCCGAAATCCGGCCCGACGGCGCGGACCACGAAAAGGGAGAGTTCCAATGAGGAAGATCATCGCCGCCACGTTCGTCAGCCTCGACGGCGTCATGCAGGCGCCCGGCGGTCCGGAGGAGGACCCGGTCGGCGGCTTCAAGTTCGGCGGCTGGACGTTCCATTACTTCGACGAGGTGGCGGGCGCGGCCCTGGATGAACTGTTCTCCAAGCCGTTCGCCCTGCTGCTCGGCCGCAGAACCTACGACATCTTCGCCGCCTACTGGCCGTATCAGAAGGATTCGATCGCGGATGCCTTCAACCCTGCGACCAAATATGTGGCGACGCATCGGCCGGATTCGCTCACCTGGCAGAACACGCAATGGCTTGGGGAAGATATCGTCGCGACGTTGCGCCGCCTCAAGCAGGACGACGGACCTGACCTGCTCATCCAGGGATCGGGCAGTCTGATCCAGACCCTGCTTGCCCACGGGCTGATCGACGAGATCAGGTTGATGATCTTCCCGCTGTTGCTGGGCAAGGGCAAGCGGCTGTTCGACGACGGCGCGATGCCGGCCGCCTTCAAGCTCACCAAGTCGCAGGCCACCACCACCGGCGTCATCATGGCGACCTACGAGCGGGGCGGCGAGATTAGGACCGGATCATTCGCGCAGGACAAGCCGTCCGACGCCGAGCTCGAGCGGCGCATGAACTGGAAGTAGCGGGGCGGCCTCCCTCCGGAGCGGGAGAGGTGGCGCTGCGGAGCAGCTACGGTGCGGGGGAAGTCGGTCCTCAAATGCACCGCCGCTGACAACTCGCCACGGGCCTCAATCAGGGCGAAGCATCGCCTCGGCTTGAAGCAACAACGCTCGAGCCAGGTCGACCCCGCTCCGTCGAGCTTCGCTCGACACCTCTCCCCGATCGACGTGGGAGAGGAACCCAAGTTCTTCCAGGTCTCAAGCCGCCACCTGCCGCCGCGCCAGCCCGTCGCGGATGTGTCGCGCAAACTCTCGCGCAGCGGGCTCGGTGCCGTATTTCGGCAGATGCAGGTTGATAGCGAAATTCGGCAGCGCCGGAAGGTCAGGGCCAGAAGGCAGGATGTCGAGGTCCGCCGGCACGGTCGATGCCAGCCAGGTGGTGACTGCAAGGTCCGCCCGCACCGTTGCCGTCGTCGCGTCGATGTTGCCGTTCTCGAACACCGTGCGCCATTCCAGCCCCTGCTCGCTGAGCGCTGAAAGCACCGCCGGGCGGAAGGCGCATGTGTCGGCGACCATCGACACCGGCAACGGGCGCTTGCGGTGCGCGGCGCCGCCCCTGGCGCCGACCCAGACCAGCCGGTCGACCGCCAGGCATTCGCCGGCGGACGGACCGACCCGTTCCTCGATGACGGCGAGATCGATCATGCCGGCCGCGAGCGCCGCCGCAAGCTCCGGCGAGGCGGCGCAATGGAGCGAAATCTCGACCTGCGGATAGGTATCGGCATAGGCCTTGAGCACCGGCGCGAGCAAGGTGCCGACAAGATCGTAGGCCACGCCGAGCCTGACCTTCCCCGCAACCGCGCTGCCGGCAATCTCGGCCCAGATCTCGTCATTGAGCGAGAGCAGGCGCCTGCCCTTGCCGAACAGCCGCTCGCCTGCCCTGGTCAGCCGCAAGCCGCGCCGGTCGCGCTCGAACAGGCTGCAGTCGAGAACGTCCTCCAGCCGCTTGATCTGCTGGCTGACGGCGCCTTGCGTCAGGTTCAGCGCATTGGCCGCCGCCGTCATGCTGGCCCTGTCGGTGACGGTGACGAAGGTTCGGATCAACGCGGTGTCGAGATTGCGGATCATTTTGGCATTATAGATGTTAATGCAAATCATATCAAACATTGCATTTACTGATGCGAAGCGCGCTTTAGCATGCAGGTTCCCGCGAAAGGAGCCTGCATGTTCAAAACCATCCTTCCACTCGCCCTGTTCGCTCTCATCTCCACCTCGACGCCGGGCATTGCCACGACCCTGTCGACGGCCTCCGGCGCGCAGTTCGGCTTTCGCCGATCCGTGCCGCTGATGGCCGGCAGCGCCGCCGGCCTGGCTACTGTGGCGGCCGCGGGTGCCGCCGGGCTCGCCGGCCTGCTCGCCGCCGTCCCGTCCCTGCAACTGGCGATGAAGATCGCGGGCTCGCTCTATCTGATCTGGCTGGCGGTCAAGATCGGCCGCAGCGGCCCGCCGAACCTCGACGTGTCCATGGCCAGGCCGAACAGCTTTTTCGGCGGCGCCGGCATTCAGTGGATGAACCCGAAGGGCTGGGCGATGGGGCTGGGCGCCGCCGCATCCTTCGCAGCGCTTGCCGACGGACCCTTGCGGCTCGCCCTGCTGCTCGGCGCGGTGTTCGGGCTTGCCGCGGCCTTCTCGTTGTCGCTGTGGTGCGTGGCCGGCACGCTGCTCGCGAGGCTGCTCAAGACCGAGCGGCAGTGGCGCGCGCTCAACATTGCGCTTGGCCTGCTGCTGGCCGCCTCGATCCTGCAGATGTGGCGGCCAACCTAGCGGCAGGGGGACTATACGGCGTAGCGTGCCGCCGGCTTGCCGGCGAACAGGCTGCCGTAGAAATGGTCCCTGGCGCCGAGATATGTATCCAAGCCGGCCGGGTCGGCAAGGCCTGGCGCGGTAACGGTCTCGCCCTGGGCAAAACCGGCAAGTGCCGCGTCGACCAGATCGTCGGCCGTCATCACCCAGTCCTGGTTGATCCTGTCGAGGCTGATCCCGGACACGTCCCAGAACTCGGTGCGGATCGGTCCGGGCAGCACGACCTGTGCCCTCACCTCGGTGCCGGCGACTTCGCTCTGCAACGCTTCAGTGAAGTTGACGACATAGGCCTTGGTGCCGCTGTAGATGCCACCGACGGCGATGCCGTAGGCGACCACCGAGGCGATGTTGACGATGGCGCCTCGGTTGCGCGCAAGCAGGCCCGGCAGCACCGCGCGGGTCAAACGCGTCAAGGCGATGACATTGACCTTGATCATGCGCTCGGCGGAGTCCGCATCGGCCTCGGCGATCACTTGCAGCCCACCCATGCCGGCATTGTTGACCAGCAGCGTCACGCTCTCGTCGGCCGCGATCGCCTGCTCGACCCGGCGCAGGTCGCTGTCGCCGGCGAGATCGGCGACAATCGTCTTAACCTTGCGGCCATAGGCATAGGCCAGCCTGTCCGCAACCTCCTGCAGCCGGTCGGCGCGCCGCGCCACCAGCACCAGGTCGTAACCCTGCCCGGCCAGCCGGTCGGCATAGACCGCGCCGATGCCCGACGAGGCGCCGGTGATCACGGCCGTGCCCTTGTTGTCCTTCGTGCTCATTGTCCTGTTCCCTTGTTCGTGTCGCTCTGGTTCGGCGACGACGATCACGCCATTCGCCGACATGTCCGATTTAATATTAGTGGCATATGCCACTTTCACCGAAGTAGGTATATGCCACTATCTTGTCAACGGCGGCGGCGAAAACTATTTCTGCGGCTGGCCGGCGCAGCTTTTCGCCGGCAAGGAGCGAACATGACCGGAGTTCGGAAGCCAGGATTTAGCCGCTGCAACAACGCGACGCTGCGGCGCGCCGCGCGCAGGCTGGGGCGCTTCTACGATGACGCTCTGGCGCCATCGGGCTTGAAGGGCACGCAGTTCGGCCTGCTCTTTCAGATCCATGTCGGCAGCGAGCCGGCGATGGGCACCATCGCCGAGGCGCTGATCATGGA
>NZ_RZOT01000486.1:0-4794 GCF_003999085.1 Mesorhizobium sp. M4A.F.Ca.ET.090.04.2.1 | reverse complement strand
GTATATACATAATTGTTATCCAATCAAACGGAAAAGATGATGGCGGCAGAAATCAAAAGCCGGGCAGGGGGCCTTCACCTTTGGCGCAATGCGCGCCTGGCGACGATGGCCGAAGGCGCGCCGGGACTGGGCATCGCCGAAAGGGGCGCAGTCGTCGCGCGCGACGGCCTGATCACCTATGCCGGGCCGGAAGCCGATCTGCCGGCGGCGCTTGCCCAGGGCGCTGACATCACCGACTGCGAAGGCCGCTGGGTCACGCCCGGCCTGGTCGATTGCCACACCCATCTCGTCTACGCCGGCAACCGCGCCAACGAGTTCGAGATGCGGCTGGCCGGCGCCACCTATGAAGAGGTGGCCAAAGCCGGCGGCGGAATCGTTTCCTCGGTGAAGTCATTGCGTTCCGCCAGCGAGGACGAACTGGTAGCCCAGACATTGCCGCGCCTCGACGCGCTGATCGCCGAGGGTGTCACCACGATCGAAGTGAAGTCGGGCTATGGCCTTGACGTCGACAATGAGAAGAAGTCGCTGCGTGCCGCGCGGCGACTCGGTGACAAACGCTCGGTGACGGTCCGCACGACATGCCTCGCCGCCCATGCTCTGCCGCCGGAGGCCAAGGGCGACAAGGACGCCTTCATCGATCTCGTCGCGAGCGAGATCATGCCCGCCGTGGCCGCGGAAGGCCTGGCCGACGCGATTGACGGTTTCTGCGAGGGCATTGCCTTTTCACCGGAGCAGATGGCGCGCGTCTTCGACAAGGCCAAGACGCTCGGTCTGCCCGTAAAACTCCACGCCGACCAGCTCTCCAACCTGCATGGCGCCGAGCTTGCCGCGCGTTACGGCGCGCTGTCGGCCGACCATCTCGAATACACCGACGAGGCGGGCGCGGCGGCGATGGCCAGGGCCGGAACCGTGGCGACGATCCTGCCCGGCGCCTATTACTTCATCCGCGAGACCAAGAGGCCGCCGGTCGAGCTGTTCCGCCGGCATGGCGTGAAGATGGCGGTCGCCACGGACAGCAATCCTGGCACTTCGCCGCTCACGTCCCTGCTGCTCACCATGAACATGGCGGCCACCTTGTTCGGGCTGACTGTCGAGGAATGCCTTGCCGGCGTTACCCGCGAAGCCGCGCGTGCGCTTGGCCTGCTGGAAAACACCGGCACGCTGGAGGCGGGAAAGTCCGCCGACCTCGCCATCTGGGACATCGAGCGCCCGGCCGAACTCGTCTACCGCATGGGTTTCAACCCGCTGCATGCCCGCATCTGGAGAGGACAATGACCGAACTCGTTCTGAAGCCCGGCAACGCAACGCTGGCCGACTGGCGCGCCATCTACCGCGGCGCGGTGCCGAAGCTGGACGCCGCCTGCAAGCCGAGGATCAAGGCCAGCGCCGAGGCGGTTGAGCGGATTGTCGCCAAGGGCGAGCCGGTCTATGGCATCAACACTGGCTTCGGCAAGCTGGCCAGCGTGCGCATACCCGCCGCCGATCTCGAAACCCTGCAGCGCAACATCGTGCTGTCGCATGCCGCCGGCGTCGGCGAGCCTATGCCGGTTGCCGTCACCCGGCTGATGATGGCGCTGAAGCTCGCCAGCCTCGCGCAGGGCGCCTCCGGCGTGCGGCCGCAGACCATCGCGCTGCTGGAAGCGATGCTCGCCAACGACGTCATTCCGGTGGTGCCGGCGCAAGGCTCGGTCGGCGCCTCCGGCGACCTCGCGCCGCTGTCGCACATGACGGCAGCGATGATCGGCGTCGGCGAATGTTTTACCCCGCACGGTCGTTTCCCGGCCAAGGTCGCTTTCGTCTCGCACGGGCTGGAGCCGGTGACGTTGGGTGCCAAGGAAGGCCTGGCGCTGCTCAACGGCACGCAGTTCTCGACGGCTTTCGCGCTGGCCGGCCTGTTCGAGGCCGAGACCCTCTATCAGTCGGCGCTGGTCGCCGGCGCGCTGTCGACGGACGCCGCCAAGGGCTCGGACGCGCCCTTCGACCCGCGCATCCATCTGCTCAGAAAGCATCGCGGCCAGATCGAGACGGCGGATGCGCTGCGCAATTTGATGGCCGGCAGCGCCATCCGTGAATCGCACCGCGTGGGCGACGAGCGCGTGCAGGATCCGTACTGCCTGCGCTGCCAGCCGCAGGTGATGGGCGCCGCCCTCGATGTGCTGCGCAAGGCGGCCGACACGCTTGAGACCGAGGCCAATGGCGTCACCGACAATCCGCTGATCTTCGCCGAGGACGATACGGCGCTTTCGGGCGGCAATTTCCACGCCGAGCCGGTGGCCTTCGCCGCCGACATGATCGCGCTTGCCGTCTGCGAGATCGGCTCGCTGTCGGAGCGCCGCATCGCCATGCTGGTCGATCCGGCGCTGTCCGGCATGCCGGCCTTCCTGACGCCGAAGCCGGGACTGAATTCCGGCTTCATGATCCCGCAGGTGACGGCGGCGGCGCTGGTTTCCGAAAACAAGCAGAAGGCCTATCCGGCAAGCGTCGATTCGATCCCGACCTCCGCCAACCAGGAAGACCATGTCTCGATGGCCGCGCACGGCGCCCGCCGCTTGCTTGGCATGATCGAGAATGCGACCGCCGTCATCGGCATCGAACTCCTGGCGGCCGCTCAAGGCTGCGATTTCCATGCGCCGCTGGCGTCGAGCGAAGCTCTTGAAGCGGTGCGCAAGCTGGTCCGGGCCGAAGTGCCGCATCTCGACAATGACCGCCATTTCCATCCCGACATGGAAAAGGCCATCGCCATGGTGCGCAGCGGCGCCGCGGTGAGTGCGGCGAGCGCCGTGGCCTTGCCGGCGATTGCGGGAGCGGTGTGATGGCCGCGCCTTCCTGGCTCACCGTAACCCGAGGCACCGCACCCTTGCTGGTCTCGATCCCGCACACCGGCATCGACCTTGCCGGTCTCGACAGCCGGCTGGTCTCGCCCTGGCTCGGCCGCCGCGACTGCGACTGGTGGATCGACAAGCTCTACGATTTTGCGGCCGACCTCGGCGCGACGGTGGTGCACACCGCGATCTCGCGCACCGTCATCGACGTCAATCGCGACCCGTCCGGCGTCTCGCTCTATCCCGGCCAGGCGACGACCGGCCTTTGCCCGACCGAGACCTTCGACGGCGATCCGCTCTACCATATGGGTGAGGAGCCGACGCCTTCGGAAATCGACGAGCGCCGCGAGACCTACTTCAAGCCTTACCATGCCGCCCTGCAGGCCGAGATCGACCGCCTGCACGGCATGCACGGAAGAATCGTCCTCTACGACTGCCACTCGATCCGCTCGGTGCTGCCGCGCCTGTTCGGGGGCACGCTGCCGGTGTTCAACCTCGGCACCAATGACGGCAAAAGCACCGATCCGGCCCTTCAGGCCAAGGTCGCCGAGATCATGGCCGCAACCGGTCAGACATGGGTGGTCAACGGCCGCTTCAAGGGCGGCTGGATCACGCGCAGTTTCGGCCATCCGCAAAACGGTGTCCATGCGCTGCAGATGGAGCTTTCCAACCGCGGCTACATGCGCGAGCCCGAAGGAAGGGGCGCGCCGGACAACTGGCCGGTGCCCTACGATCCCGAATACGCGGCGCCGATCCGCGCCACGCTGAAGACCATCCTCGAAACCACCATTGACTGGGCCGGGCGCTGACGCGCCGCCTTACTCGAAAGGGACAATGATGACCAATCCTCGCCACAACATCCGCGAGATCCGCAGCCCGCGCGGCGCCGAACTCAACGCTCGCAGCTGGCTGACCGAGGCGCCGCTGCGCATGCTGATGAACAATCTCGATCCCGACGTCGCCGAAAACCCCAACGAGTTGGTTGTCTATGGCGGTATCGGCCGCGCAGCGCGCACCTGGAACGATTTCGACCGCATCGTCGCCTCGCTGAAGACGCTCGCCGATGACGAGACGCTGCTGGTGCAGTCCGGCAAGCCGGTCGGCGTCTTCCGCACGCATGCCGATGCGCCGCGCGTGCTGATCGCCAACTCCAACATCGTGCCGCATTGGGCGAACTGGGAGAAATTCAATGAGCTCGATAAGAAGGGCCTGATGATGTACGGCCAGATGACGGCCGGCTCCTGGATCTATATCGGCACGCAAGGCATCGTCCAGGGCACCTACGAGACCTTCGTCGAGGCCGGCCGCCAGCACTATGGCGGCAACCTCAAGGGCAAGTGGATCCTGACCGCCGGCCTCGGCGGCATGGGCGGGGCGCAACCGCTGGCCGCCGTCATGGCCGGCGCCTCGTGCCTGGCCATCGAATGCAATCCGGACTCGATCGATTTTCGCCTACGCACCCGCTATGTCGACGAGAAGGCCGAGACGCTCGATGAAGCAATGGAAATGATCGAGCGCTGGACCAAGGCCGGCGAGGCGAAGTCGGTCGGCCTGCTCGGCAACGCTGCCGAGATCGTACCGGAAATGTTCAAGCGCGGCATTCGCCCCGACATCCTCACCGACCAGACTTCGGCGCATGACCCAATCAACGGCTATCTGCCCAAGGGCTGGACGATGGCCGAGTGGCGCGAGAAGCGCGTCTCGGACCCGAAGGCGGTCGAGAAGGCGGCGCGCGCGTCGATGCGCGAGCATGTCGAGGCGATGGTCGCGTTTTGGAACGCCGGTGTGCCGACGCTGGACTACGGCAACAACATCCGCCAGGTCGCCAAGGAAGAGGGCTTCGAGAACGCCTTCGCTTTCCCTGGCTTCGTGCCGGCCTACATCCGGCCGCTGTTCTGCCGCGGCATCGGCCCGTTCCGCTGGGCAGCGCTTTCGGGCGATCCCGAGGATATCTACAAGACCGACGCCAAGG
>NZ_RZOT01000485.1:0-4796 GCF_003999085.1 Mesorhizobium sp. M4A.F.Ca.ET.090.04.2.1 | reverse complement strand
GCGGATTGCCCGGCGTCGCCGCGCTGGTGCTCGATGATACCAAAGCCTACGACATCGAGGCACTGGCCAAGGCGCAGGGCGGCAGGCTGCGGCCGATCTACGCGCAGGCCTTCCCCGACCCGGCCCGATGGCGCGCGCTGTCGCCAGCGACCTATATCGGGAGCGGCAAGCATCCGCCTGTCTTCGTCGCCTATTCGAAAGCGCCGATCCGCGCGGTCGCCGCCCGCGCCTTCACCGATCGGCTGCGGGTGGCCGGCACAAAGGTCACGCTGTTCGACGGCAGCGCCTATACGCACATGGCGATCAACCGCCGCTTCGGCGAGGAGGGCGATGCGTTGACCGGCGCGGCGATGGCGTTCCTGAAGGCGGCGGTCGCCTGACTTCACCGGCTCGCCCGCCTCACCTATGCGGCTGCGTTCGCAGGCAGGGCCGCGCTCCCTAGCCAAACTGGATCACGTCAAAGTCCGCGGCAGGACATTGCAGCTTGAGCGCTAGTGGTTTCAGATGCGGAGGATCGCCACGGCGGAGGGAACGCGATGAATGGGGCCGACGTTCTTTGTGACGTGCTGCTGGCGAACGGCGTCAACGTCTGCTTCGCCAATCCCGGCACGTCCGAAATGCACTTCGTCGCGGCGCTCGACCGCAAGCCGGAGATGCGTTGCGTGCTCGGCTTGTTCGAAGGCGTGGTGACCGGGGCAGCCGACGGTTACGCCAGGATGACCGACCGGCCGGCCGCGACGCTCCTGCACACCGGTCCCGGGCTGGCGAATGGATTGGCCAACATTCACAATGCCCGGCGCGCCCGCGTTCCGATGATCAACATCGTCGGTGACCATGCCTCCTATCATCTGGCGCTCGACGCGCCGCTCACCAGCGACATCGAGAGCCTGGCGGCGCCGATGTCGCGCTGGGTTCGCCGCATCGACGGTCCGGACGATGTCGAACCCGCGGCGCAGGCGGCGTTGCGCGCCTCGCTGACGCCGCCCGATATCACGACCCTGATCCTGCCGGCCGACGCCGCGTGGGGCGGCGCCGGCCCAGTGGTGTCGGCCAAAGTCGAACTGGCACCGGCACCTGCGGTCGACATGGGTACCGTGCGCAAAATTGCCGAGGCCATTGGCGGTGCGCCAGGACGGGTCGGCATGATCGTACGCGGGCTGGCGGCCCGCGAGGAGGCGCTCGAAATCGCCGGCCAGATCGCCGCGGCCATGGAGGTTCGCCTGTTCAGCGAGGTCCTGGTCGCCCGGATGCAGCGCGGCCGTGGTCGCGTGGCGCCGAGCCGCATTCCCTATCCGATCGACGCCGCGCGAACGCTACTGGCGGACATCGATGTCTTGATCCTTGTCGGGGCGAAGGAGCCGGTGGCCTTCTTCGCCTATCCCGGCAAGCCGGGACGGCTGGTGCGAGATGGCTGTGAGGTGCTGACACTCGCAGCGCATGGCGAGGACCTGAAGGCGGTGCTGGCGGCGCTTCGCGACGAACTCGGCATCAAATCGCCGCAGCCGCTCGCGGTCGCGACGGCCTTTCCCGATGAGCCGACACCACGCGGCAGGCTGACCGACGATGCGATCGCGCTTTCCGTGGCGCGGAAACTGCCCGAGAATGCCATCGTCTGCGACGAGGCTGTCACCTCGGCACGGCGCTATTTCGCCCTGTCGGCCTTTGCCGCGCCGCACGACTACATGATGGGCGCAGGCGGATCGATCGGCGGGGGGATTCCGATGGCGACCGGAGCGGCGATCGCCTGTCCCGGCCGCAAGGTCATCAATCTGGAAGCGGATGGCAGCGGCATGTACACGGTGCAGGGGTTGTGGACCCAGGCCCGGGAAAGGCTCGATGTCGTCACCATCATCTTTTCCAACCGGACCTATGCGATCCTGCATGGCGAGATGCGCAATGTAGGGGTCAATGCCATCGGCGAGAACGCAAGGCGGATGCTCGATCTCGACCAGCCGGCGCTGGATTGGGTTTCGCTGGCGAATGGCATGGGCGTGGAAGCGGCGCGCGCCGACACATGCGAGCGGTTCGATGCCTTGCTGGACAGCGCTCTTTCTCGCACGGGGCCGTTCCTCATCGAAGCGCTGATCTGAGCAGCTCGGTAACCCGCCAAGCCTTACCAGCGGGTCTGCTCGCCCGGCGCGGCGGGTTCGATCGCCAGCGCATGCACACCGGCCTTCAGTTCGTCGGCCAGCAATTCGTTGACGGCGCGGTGGCGCTCGATGCGGCTCATGCCGGCAAAGGAAGGCGAGACGATGCGAACGCGGAAATGCGTCTCGCCGGTGCCGTCGAAGGCGCCGTGATGGTCGGAGCCGGAATGATGATGGCCCGCGTGAAGGTGGCTCTCGTTGATGATGACCAGCCGCTCCGGCGAGAATGCCGCCTTCAGCTTGTCTTCCATCGTCGACTGTATGGACATTGGAGCTTCCCTTCACCACATGACGGCATAGCCGCAAATTGTTGACGGCATAGCCGCAACCTATCTACGGCACAGCTGCAAAATCTCAATTTCAGACCGCTTTTAAGCCGCGATTCAGCGGTTAGGGCGATCATCGCGGAAATGTCAATTCTTGTTTCGCACGTGCGAACAGCCCATAAATGGGTGAGATGAAGCCGTATCCCAAATATTTCGAGAAAATCCGCATCCGGCCGGAAAAGGACGCGGAGCTGAAGTCGCGCGCACCGATCTGCCAGTGGGACGGCTGCAAGGAGGCCGGCACCCATCGCGCGCCGGTCGGGCGGCTGAAGGAGGGCGAGTATTTCCGCTTCTGCTTCGAGCATGTGCGCGAGTACAACAAGGGCTTCAACTACTTCTCGGGCGTGCCGGACACCGAGGTCGCCCGCTTCCAGAAAGAGGCACTGACCGGACACCGGCCGACCTGGCGCATGGGAGCCAATGGCGGCGGGATGCGCTCGGCGCCCGATTTCGCCCAGCAGCGCTCCGGCCGCGCCGGCTACTACAACCGCATGCGCGACCCCTTCAACCTATTCAACGGGCCCAAGGATCCGCGCGAGGCGCGCGAGCGCAAGGCCAAGCCCCTTGAGGCCAAGGCACTGGAAACTCTTGGCCTTGATACAAAGGCGACTGGCAAGGATATCAAGGCGCGCTATAAGGAACTGGTTAAGCGTCACCATCCGGATGCGAATGGCGGCGACAGGGGTTCGGAAGACCGGTTCCGCGATGTGCTCCAGGCCTATCGCGTGCTCAAGCAGGCAGGATTGTGCTGAGCGGCCCTACGGTTCGTGTCGTTTTCCAACTTTCACAAGGTTGGAAAAGGCTCTAAGACCGCCCCCGGACAAAATCGATTGCCGGCGAAATCAGCCATTTCGCCCGTGGAGACGTGGATAGAGATGAACAAGGTCGACCGCGACATCGCCAACCTGCCCGACACGACAGTGTCGGTGAAGGACAAATTCGGCTTCGATTCCAAGATGGTGGTGCCGGCCTATTCGGTTTCTTCGGAGCACGTTCCGGACGTCGATCCCGACTATTTGTTCGACAAGAACACGACGATGGCGATCCTCGCCGGATTTGCCTACAACCGCCGGGTCATGGTGTCTGGCTATCACGGCACCGGCAAGTCGACCCATATCGAGCAGGTCGCCGCGCGCCTCAACTGGCCCTGCGTGCGCGTCAACCTCGACAGTCATGTCAGCCGTATCGACCTCGTCGGCAAGGACGCCATCGTCGTCAAGGACGGGCTGCAGGTCACCGAATTCCGCGACGGCATCCTGCCCTGGGCCTATCAGCACAATGTCGCGCTCTGCTTCGACGAGTACGACGCCGGCCGTCCGGACGTGATGTTCGTCATCCAGCGCGTGCTGGAATCTTCGGGCCGCCTGACGCTGCTCGACCAGAGCCGGGTCATCCGCCCGCATCCGGCCTTCCGGCTGTTCGCCACCGCCAACACGGTCGGCCTGGGCGACACCACCGGCCTCTATCACGGCACGCAGCAGATCAACCAGGCGCAGATGGACCGCTGGTCGATCGTCACCACGCTGAACTATTTGCCGCACGACAATGAGGTGAACATCGTGCTGGCCAAGGCCAAGCACTATCGCGACAGCAAGGGCAAGGATATCGTCAACAAGATGGTGCGGGTCGCCGACATGACGCGCTCGGCCTTCATCAACGGCGACCTTTCGACCGTGATGAGCCCGCGTACCGTCATCACCTGGGCAGAAAACGCCGAGATCTTCGGCGATATCGGCATGGCGTTCCGGCTCACCTTTCTCAACAAGTGCGACGAGCTGGAGCGATCGGTGGTCGCCGAATTCTACCAGCGCGCCTTCGGCGAAGATTTGCCCGAATCCGCCGCCAACGTGGTGCTGGGGTAGCGCTGACCTCATGGAAGCGGCGTGCCGGACATTTCTGTGGAGCATCCCGGTACTCTGTTTGTCGATCTGTCAGGCAGCCATGGCTCAGACCGCACCATTTACACCGGGCCAGATTTGGACTTATCACGGAGCAGCGCCCGCTTCCTCGCGAGTAATTGTAGGTGCGGCTGACACTTTTGCGGGAAAAGGCCAGCCGATCGTTTCGATCTCCGTCACCGACGTGCCGATACCGACCAATGAAAAGGAGATGCAGACTGTGGCTCATTTGCCCGTTGCTGCCGATGCGCTGCGGGCGAGTGTCGTTGAGCTTGAGGGCACGGGGTCTGTTCCAGATGGTTTTGAGAGTGGATACCGTCAGTGGCGACAGACTTATGACTCCGGAAAAGCAGGCTATTTCACAATTTCGGTTGAGGGAATTGTCCGGATACTCCGCACTCAATTTGACCAACGGACAACAGGCC
>NZ_RZOT01000484.1:0-4796 GCF_003999085.1 Mesorhizobium sp. M4A.F.Ca.ET.090.04.2.1 | reverse complement strand
GTGCACGACATAGCGTGTCGGGATGCCCTGCGACTTGTCCAGCGTCTCCAGCCAGCGGGTCTCGCCGACGCAGTCGTCGGCAGCCCAACCGGCTTCGACATGGACGGTGGCGACGACAGCGTGTCGGGCGGCATCGCGCAGATAATCCTGGGGCAGATAGTTGCGGCGCAGCGGGCCAAGCTCGCCCAGGCCGCCGCGTTCGCCGGCCGTGGGCGTCAGCCAGGGATTGCGGCCGAGACCCAGGTCCCAGAGATGATGATGGGCATCGATGATCGGTCCACCGTAGGGAATGGGCATGCGTTTCTCTCAAGCGATGACCGGCACCGGCAATCTCTCTGGAACGGCGCAAGGGGTAGCATCGGATGAGTGAAAACACACCGGCTCCGCCGCTCGTCGTGCATGAAAATTTTCTGCTCGACGATCGCATCCGCGGCGTGCCGCCAGGCACCTCCGGGCTGGACAGCAGACAGGTCGGGCAACAAGGCTGGCATCCGGCAGACGGCCGCATGTCGCTGCCTTTGCTGACGCTCGACGAGGCCGCCTTCGCTTCGAATCGCGAGCTCTTCCTGCGCTATGTCGCGGAGCATGGCGCCGAGATCGCGCCGCACGCCAAGACGCCGATGGCGCCGGACCTTGCCCGGTCGCTGGTCGAGGCCGGCGCCTGGGGCACCACGGTCGCCGACATCAGGCAGGCGACGGTCATGCTGAAGGCCGGGCTGACGCGGCTGATCATCGCCAACGAGGTTGGCGGTGCGGGCGGCGCGAACCGGCTCGCGGCGCTTGCCGGCGCCTGGCCGCAGGCCGAGCTCTATGTCTTTGCCGATTCTGTCGACGCCGTGGAGGCACTTGCCCAGGCATGGCGCGCCAATGCGGCGCTGGCTCCGTTGCGCGTGCTGGTCGAACTTGGCGTGGCAAGGGCAGGGGCTCGGACGACTGCCGTGGCCGAGGCGATCGCCGACGCGATCGCGGCGACAGGCGGACGGCTGCTGATCGCCGGTGTCGCGACCTATGAAGGCGCGGCCGCGCAACCCGATCCGGTGCGCACCGAGGAGGTGGTGTCGGCGCTGCTGGCAAACGTCGGCGACATGTTCCTCAGGCTGCGTGCGCGCGTCGGCGGCGAGGCGCCGCTGATCGTGACGGCCGGCGGCTCAGTCTTTTTCGACAAGGTGATCGCGGCGCTTTCGCCTGTCGTCGCGAAGGACAGCAATGCGAGGCTGGTGCTGCGCAGCGGCGCCATCTTCTTCCACGATCATGGCGTCTACGATCGATCGCTGGGGGCGGTCGATGCCCGCAACGGTTTTACCGTCAATGGCGCGAGTGTTTCGGCGCGGCGCTTGTTCCGCCCGGCGCTGCGCATCTGGGCCGAGGTGCTGTCGCGGCCAGAACCCAGCCTCGCCATCTGCGGCATGGGGATGCGCGACGTCTCGTTCGACCAAGGCTTCCCGAAGCCGTTGATGGTCCATCGCGCCGGCCATGCGCTTGCGGCGCCGCCGAAAGCCGAGGTCATAAAACTCAACGACCAGCATGCCTTCCTGTCGCTTCAGCCGGGCGACGACATCGCCGTCGGCGACGTCGTCGAGTTCGGCATCTCGCACCCTTGCACCTGCCTCGACCGCTACCGCGTCATCTTCGGCGTCGATGGAAACGGGCATGTGGCGCACGCCTTCCCCACCTATTTCGGCTGACCAGAGCCCTATGAGAGAACCTCGAAAGGATCCGTCATGATCAAGTACTTCCAGTCCGGGTCCCGCATGTCGCAGGCCGTCGTCTATGGCGGCATGGTGCACATCGCGGGGCAGGTCGCCAACGACCGCAAGGCCGGCATCGAGGCGCAGACGAGCGACGTGCTGGCCAAGATCGAGTCGCTGCTCATCGAGGCCGGCAGCAGCAAGTCGAAGCTGGTGGCGGTCAACATCTTCCTGCCGCAGATCGGCGACTTCGATGCCATGAACAAGATCTACGATGCCTGGGTGGATCCGTCACGGCTGCCTGCCCGTGCGTGCGTCGAGGCACGCCTGGCCGATCCGGACCTGCGCATCGAGGTCACGGCGGTGGCGGCCGTCTGAGAGGGAACCATGCACACCGGCCTCGTCCACACGCTCGATTTCGACCGCGACGGCAAGACATCAGGTCATTTGAGCATCCCGTTCTCGATCGACCGCTCGCCCTATTTCCAGGTCAAGGTGCCGATCTGCCTGATCCGCAACGGCGAAGGCCCGTCGCTGCTTTTGATGGCCGGCAATCACGGCGACGAATATGAGGGCGAGCTGTCGCTGGCCAAGCTTGTGCGCAGGCTCGATCCCAAGCGGATCAGGGGTCGCGTCACCATCCTGCCGATGGCGAACGCGCCGGCGGTGATGGCCGCCAAGCGCTGCTCGCCGCTCGAAGGCGGCAACCTCAACCGCGCCTTTCCGGGCGATCCGTCGGGCGCGCCGACCAGCCGGCTGGCCCATTTCCTCGAGACCGAGCTGTTTGCCCGCCACGACGTCGTCTTCGACATCCATTCCGGCGGCACCTCGATGGAGCATCTGCCGACGGCACTGGTCGAACGCAATGCCGACCCGGAGCGTCACCGGCGCGGCGTCGAATTGATGCGCACGCTCGGCATGCCCTATGGCTTCATCGCCGACAACGGCCCGGCGTCGCCGACCTCGATGGGTGCCGCGCGCCGTGCCGGCGCGATCGGCGTCAGCGGCGAGTTCGGCGGTGGCGGCACGGCAACGGTGGATTCCATGGCGCTCACCGCCCGTGCGCTCGACAGGCTGATGATGGCGCTGGGCTTGGTCGAGGCGCCCGTTCTGGCGCCGGAGGCCGAGCCTACCGCTCCAACGCGGCTGCTTTCGCTGTCGCGGCACAGCCAGGGCATCTATGCCACGCGGCGCGGCTGGTTCGAGCCAGCGGTCAGGCTCGGCGACAGCGTCAGCGCCGGACAGCTTGCCGGCTGGTACCACGACCTTGAACGGCTCGACTTCGCCGAGGAAGCCCTGCATTTCGCCGAAAGCGGCATCGTGCTGTCGCGCCGGCTGCACACGATGTGCGAGGCAGGCGATTGCTTGATGCAAGTCGCGGAGCCGGTGGACAGCTGAGAGCAAACGCCGGGCGACGCAAGGAAGCCGAGGATGACCATGCAGCTATCAATGTGGACCTATCCCTGGGACATCCAGGATATCGGACTGGAGACGGTCGAGCGTGATCTCGTCGAGCGTGCCGGGCTCAATATGGTCAGCCTCGCCACGTCCTACCATGCCGGGCGATTCCTGCAGCCGCGCAGCCCGCGGCGCAAGGCCTATTTCCCTGAGGACGGCACCATCTACTTCCAGCCGACATCAGCGCGCTGGGCCGGCCTCGCCATCCGGCCCAAGGTCGCTGACGTGATCAGTGAAGGCGGCGATGTGCTGCGCAAGCTTGCGCGCCGCCGCGACGCGGGCGGGCTCGGGGTTTCGTGCTGGACTGTATGCCTGCACAACACCCGCCTCGGCATGCTTCACCCCGAGGCCGTCACCCGCAACGCCTTCGGCGATGCCAATTACTACAATCTCTGTCCCTCGCATCGCGACGCGCGCGCCTATGTCCGCGCCTTGGTCGCGGACATCTCGCACGGCTACAGGCCGGACCGGATCGAGCTCGAAAGCCCGTCCTTCATGGGTTTTGCGCATGAGTATCATCACGAGAAGGATGGTGTCGGCCTGGCGCCAGAAGACGATTTCCTGCTCTCGCTGTGCTTCTGCCCGTCCTGCCTGGATCGCGCGGCCAAAGCCGGCGTCAATGGCGCGGCGGCGCAAAAGCTGGTCAGGCAATGGATCGCCGAGACCTGCGAGCGTGCGGTGCCGAAGCGGCGCTTTCCCGACTTTCCGGCAAGTGGGCTCGATATCTTCCTGCCTTGGCCGGAACTCCATGCCTATCTCGTCTGGCGCTTCGAGCCGGTGACCAGCCTGGTCTGCGAGTTGCGCGAGGTGGCGCATCCGGCGACGCGGGTGCTGATCATCGACCTCAAGGACGGCTGGCTCGGCGGCTGCGATCTCGCGGCGCTCGGCAAGGTCTGCAACGGGGCGATCCTGTGCGCCTACGACATGCAGGCGGACGATGTCGCGAGCCTGCTCGAGGCCGGCCGCGCGGCGCTCGGCCCGGAAAAATTCCTCGGCACCGGCTACCGGCTCTTCTATCCGGAAATGGCCGGCGCGGAAGTGCTCGCCGCCAAGGTGAAGCCGGCGAGGGCGCCGGGCGTCGACGGTATCAACTTCTACAATTACGGCCTCGTCCCCGCCGCGCGGCTCGACTGGGTCGGCGCGGCGCTGTCCGGCTGAGAAGCGGGGCCCGGAACGATATGCCGGCTGATGCATTTTGGCCCTGTGCCAATCAGCTGGAGACATCATGCGAATTGCCCATGTCGCGCCGCTCTACGAGTCCGTGCCGCCGAAACTCTATGGCGGCACCGAACGGATCGTCTCCTACCTAACGGAAGCGCTGGTCGCTCTCGGCCATGAGGTTACGCTGTTTGCCAGCGGCGACAGCCGGACTTCCGCGAGGCTCGTTGCCGGGCGTGAATGCGCGCTTCGCCTCGATCCGCGCCCGAAAAAATCAGAGATAGCCGCGCATCTGGCGATGCTGGCCGAGGTCCGCGAGCGGGCGCACGAATTCGACCTCATCCACTTCCACCTCAGCCATTTCCTGCATTTTTCCTTCTTCGCGGATATGGCCGGAAGGACGGTGACGACGCCGCATGGCAGGCTCGACTATGTCGACCTGGCGCCCACCTACCGGCGCTTCCCACGCTTTCCGATGGTCTCCATCTCACG
>NZ_RZOT01000483.1:0-4798 GCF_003999085.1 Mesorhizobium sp. M4A.F.Ca.ET.090.04.2.1 | reverse complement strand
TCCCAGGCGGTGCCAAACCGGAGACGACGATGACGAAACGGATCGGAACTGGCGCGGCCCTCGAGGACTTCACCCGCCGCGATTTCCTGGCCAGCAGCGCATTGACCGCCGCGCTGTTCACCGCCGCGCTGCTGCTCTTTCCCGTCGGCACCAAGACGGACGGCAAGGAGCCGGCAGTGACCGCGCACAGCGAGGTTTCGACCGGCACGCCGATGGCGCGTCGCTGACAATCGCGAACGAACAGACAAGAGCGGCGCCTCCCACGCCGCAAACCGGAGCCGACATGACTGCAATTCTCCCAGCCGCGCCCAGCCAGGAACCCAGGCAGGCGCTCGTGATGTCCACCATCGCCTTCACCGTCTGCTTCGCGGTGTGGACGATCTTCTCCATCATCGGCGTGCGCATAAAGCAGGAGCTTGGGCTGAGCGAGACGGAGTTCGGCCTGCTCATCGGCACGCCGATCCTCACCGGCTCGCTCGTGCGCATGCTGCTCGGCGTCTGGACCGATCGCTATGGCGGGCGGCTGGTCTACACCGCCGTCATGCTTTCGGCGGCGGTCGCGACCCTACTGCTCTCTTTTGCGCATACTTATGAGCAGATGCTGATCGCCGCGCTTGGCGTCGGTCTCGCCGGCGGCTCCTTCGCCGTCGGCGTCGCCTATGTCTCGCGCTTCTTCCCCGCCGGCAGGCAGGGCACGGCGCTCGGCATCTTCGGTGTCGGCAATGTCGGCGCCGCGGTCACCAAGTTCCTGGCGCCGCTCGTGCTGCTCGCCTGGGGCTGGCAGACGGTGGCGCAAATCTGGGCGGCGGCGCTCGTCGTCATGGCCGTCGTCTTCTGGTTTACCACCGGCGACGATCCGGTCATCCGCGAGCGCCGTGCCGGCAGGGCGGCACCGCCAAGGAGCTTCTGGCAGGAATTCGCGCCGCTGAAGAACCTGCAGGTGTGGCGCTTCGCCTTCTACTATTTCTTCGTCTTCGGCGCGTTCGTGGCGCTGTCGCTGTGGCTGCCGCGCTACCTGATCGGCGTCTATGGTTTCAACATCGCCACCGCCGGCATGATTGGGGCCGCCTATTCGATCCCGGCGAGCATCTTCCGTGCCTATGGCGGCGTGCTATCCGACCGCATCGGCGCCCGCACCGTGCTCTACTGGACCTTCACGGTCTGTGCCGTCGCGACTCTCGTTCTGTCTCTCCCCTCGGCAGACTACGTCGTGCGCGGCATCAGCGGGCCGATCGCCTTCCATTTCGAGATCGGCCCGCTCGCCTTCATCGCCGTCGCCTGCGTGCTCGGCTTCTTCATGAGCCTCGGCAAGGCCGCGGTCTACAAGCACATCCCGGTCTACTACCCGAAGAATGTCGGCGCGGTCGGCGGCATGGTCGGCATGATCGGCGGGCTCGGCGGCTTCGTCCTGCCGATCGCCTTCGGCGCGCTCAACGATCTCACCGGCGTCTGGTCGAGCTGCTTCATGCTGCTCTTCGTCATCGTCGTCGGCTGCCTTGCCTGGATGCACCTCAGCATCCGCCGCATGGAGCGCGCCTCGATGGCCGAGACGCCAGCCCTTTCCTACGCGGCCGAGTGAAACCGGAACGGATCAGCAATATGACCGAGAAACTCGTCATCATCGGCAACGGCATGGCCCCCGGGCGCATGCTGGAGCATCTCCTGGAAAAGGCGCCGGATCGCTACCAGGTCACCATCTTCAACGCCGAGCCGCGCGTGAACTACGACCGCATCATGCTGTCGCCGGTCCTGTCGGGCGAAAAGGCCTATGAAGAGATCATCATCCACGGCGACGGCTGGTACATCAAGCACGGCATCACGCTCTACAAGGGCCACAGAATAGTCGCCATCGACCGCGCGGCGAAGACCGTCACCTCCGATCATGGCGTGACGGAACCCTACGACAAGCTGGTCATCGCCACCGGCTCGGTGCCGTTCATCATCCCGGTGCCGGGCAACAACCTGCCGGGCGTGCTGACCTATCGCGATCTGGACGACGTCCGCGCCATGATGCTGGCCGCCCAGTCGCGGGCCAAGGCCGTGGTCATCGGCGGTGGCCTGCTCGGCCTGGAAGCCGCGGCCGGCCTGCAGGCGCAAGGCATGGACGTCACCGTGCTGCACGTCATGCCGACGCTGATGGAGCGTCAGCTCGATCCTGCCGCCGGCTACCTCCTGCAGCGCGCCGTGGAGGAGCGCGGCATCAAGGTGATCACCAAGGCCAACACCCAGGCCATCACCGGCAACGGCAAGGTCGAGCAGGTGGAGCTTGCCGACGGCACGATTATCCCGGCGACGCTGGTTGTCATGGCGGTCGGCATCCGGCCGAACGCGGCGCTGGCGAAGGAGGCGGGCATCGCCGTCAATCGCGGCATAGTCGTTGATGCCGGCATGCGCAGCAACGACCCCGACATCTTCGCGCTCGGCGAATGCGCCGAGGTCAACGGCATGGTTTACGGTCTGGTGGCGCCGCTCTACGAGATGGCGCGCGTGGCCGCCAGCCAGCTTGCCGGCGACGAGACGGCCGCCTTCGTGCATTCGGACACGCCGACCAAGCTCAAGGTCACCGGCATCGAGCTGTTCTCGCTCGGCGACTTCGCCGATGGCGACGACCGCCAGGAGATCGTGCTGCGCGATGCCTCGGCCGGCGTCTACAAGCGCCTGGTGCTGAAGGACGACCGCATCATCGGCACCGTGCTCTATGGCGAGACCGCCGATGGCGCCTGGTTCAACGACCTGAAGAAGAAGCAGACCGATATTTCGGAGATGCGCGACACGCTTATCTTCGGCCAGTCATACCAGGGGGGTGCCCCCCTGGACCCTATGGCGGCCGTTGCAGCCTTGCCGGATGATGCGGAAATCTGCGGCTGCAACGGCGTCTGCAAGGGCAAGATCACCGGTGCGATCACCGGCAAGGGCCTGACCTCGCTCGACGATGTCCGGGCGCATACCAAGGCGTCGGCTTCCTGCGGCTCTTGCACGGGGCTGGTCGAGAAGCTGATGGTGCTGACCCTCGGCGACACGTACAACCCGGCCGCCGTGCAGCCGATGTGCTCCTGCACCGCGCTCGGCCACGACGAGGTGCGCCGGCTGATCAAGGCCAAGGGACTGAAGACCATTCCGGCGGTGATGCAGGAGCTGGAGTGGAAGACCTCCTGCGGCTGCGCCAAATGCCGGCCGGCGCTCAACTACTATCTCGTCTGCGACTGGCCGGACGAATATGCCGATGACTACCAGTCGCGCTTCATCAACGAGCGTGTCCACGCCAACATCCAGAAGGACGGCACCTATTCGGTGGTGCCGCGCATGTGGGGCGGCGTCACCAGCGCCTCCGAACTGCGCGCCATCGCCGACGTCGTCGACAAGTTCGAGATCCCGATGGTCAAGGTCACCGGCGGCCAGCGCATCGATATGCTGGGCATCCGCAAGGAGGACCTGCCGGCGGTGTGGGCCGATCTCGGCCAGGCCGGTTTCGTCTCAGGCCATGCCTACGCCAAGGGCCTGCGCACGGTGAAGACCTGCGTCGGCTCCGACTGGTGCCGCTTCGGCACGCAGGATTCGACCGGCTTGGGCATCCGCATCGAGAAGTTCATGTGGGGCTCGTGGACGCCGGCCAAGGTGAAGATGGCGGTGTCAGGCTGTCCGCGAAACTGCGCCGAGGCGACCTGCAAGGATGTCGGCGTCATCTGCGTCGACAGTGGCTACGAGATCCATTTCGCCGGGGCGGCCGGCCTCGACATCAAGGGCACCGAGGTGCTCGGCCTGGTCAGGACCGAGGACGAGGCGCTGGAGCATATCGTGGCGCTGACGCAGATGTATCGCGAGCAGGCCCGCTATCTCGAGCGCATCTACAAATGGGCCAAGCGCGTCGGCATCGAGGAGATCAAGCGCCAGATCATGGACGACGGCGAAAAGCGCAGGGCTTACTACGAGCGCTTCGTCTTCTCCCAGAAATTCGCCCAGGTCGACCCGTGGTCGGAACGCGTTTCTGGCAAGGACAAGCACGAGTTCCGGCCGATGGCCTCGGTCGGGTTCGCGGAGGCGGCGGAATGATGGAGATGCTTGCGAATAGGATGTCGGTATCCGGTCGTACCAACCCCCTCTGGCCTGCCGGCCATCTCCCCCTCAAGTGGGGAGATCAGCAGCTTCGGCCTTGGCGCCCTTCCTCCAACCTTGGCGATTGGCGAAAGCAAGGCGGCTTGGGAATCTCCCCCCTTGAGGGGGAGATGGCCGGCAGGCCAGAACGGGTCGGATCAACCAGGCTCGACTTGCAGCAAAAGGCCCTCACTCAATGACCTGGATCGCTATAGGCACCATCACCGACATCCCCCGCCGTGGCGCGCGCTGCGTCGCCACCCCGCAAGGCAAGATTGCCGTCTTCCGCACCGCCGACGACGAAGTCTTCGCCATCGACGACCATTGCCCGCACAAGGGCGGGCCGCTCAGTCAGGGCATCGTCCATGGCGCCGCGGTGACGTGCCCGCTGCACAATTGGGTGATTTCGCTCGAGACCGGCAAGGCGCTCGGTGCCGACGAGGGCGGGGTGCGCACCATCCCGGTGAAGCGGGAAGGCGAGCGCCTGTTCCTGGCGCTGGAAGCGCTGGCCAGCCGCGCGGCCTGACCCCATGGAGATCGACGAAGCACGCGAGGTGAGGACCACCTGCCCCTATTGCGGGGTGGGCTGCGGCGTGCTGGCGAAGGTCGCCGCGCCGTTTGGGACGAGGCGCTCGACCTCGTCGCCTCGACCTTCTCGCAGACCATCGCCGAGCACGGTCCGGACGCGGTCGCTTTTTATGCTGTC
>NZ_RZOT01000482.1:0-4799 GCF_003999085.1 Mesorhizobium sp. M4A.F.Ca.ET.090.04.2.1 | reverse complement strand
GTGCGGACATAGTCCTCGCCCAGCACCTCGAGCATGGCCGAGCGCGTCTGGCGGGCGATCACCGCCAGCGGGATGGTGCCGAGCACGATCGCCGGCAGCACGAGGTGACTGAGTGCCGAGCGGAAGGCATCCCATTTGCCGTAGAGGATGCTGTCGATGGTCATGAACCCGGTGATCGGCTTGAAGAAGAACTGCAGGCCCATGCGGCCGGAGACCGGCGTCCAGCCGAGATAGCCGGAGAAGAAGATGATCAGCAGCAGGCCCCACCAGAAGATCGGCATCGAATAGCCGACAAGGGCTGTGCCCATCAGCGACTGGTCGAACCACGAGCCACGCTTGACCGCTGCGAAGATGCCGGCCGGGATGCCGAGCACCATGGCGAAGATCATGGCGAAGAAGGAGAGCTCCAGCGTCGCCGGGAAGAGCGTCTTGAACTCCTCGATAACCGGCCGCTTGGAGGAGATGGAAACACCGAAATCGCCGGTGGCGACCTCGCCGACGTAGCGCGCATATTGCTGCCAGATCGGCAGATTGTAGCCGAACTGTTCCTTGAGCTCTTCGTAGCGCGCCGGCGTCACGCCATGCTCGCCGGCCATGGCGAGGATGGGGTCGCCGGGCAGCAGCCTGACGAAGGCGAAGGCACAGATGGTGATGCCGACCAGCGTCGGGATCAGAAGCGCGATTTTGTTGAGAAGATATCGGAGCATCTTGAAAAAGGGGCGGCGCCGTACGGCGCCGCCCGCTCTAGAGTTCTATTCGGCCTTGTCGGTGCCGTCGAAGCGGTGGATGCCTAGCGGGTCCATCATGAAGCCGCTGACATTCTTGCGCACAACCGCATAGACCTGGCTGTGGGCCAGGAGGAAGGCCGGGGCCTGCTTCTGGAAGACAACCTGGGCCTGCTCGTAGAGCTTGGTGCGCTCGGCCTGGTCGCTGGTCTTCTTGGCCTTCTGGATCAGGTCCTCGAAGTCCTTGTCGCACCAGCTCGAGTAGTTCGAGACGCCGATTGCCGAGCAGGCGAAGAGGGTGGCGAAGAAGTTGTCCGGATCGCCATTGTCACCAGTCCAGCCGATCTGGAAGGCGCCGGGGCGCTCCTTCTTCTTGCCTTCCTCGCGATACTTCGTCCACTCGTAGTTGACGATCTCGGCCTTAACGCCGACCTTGGCCCAGTCGGCCTGGATCAGTTCGGCGGCGCGCTGGAAGTTCGGGTTGTACGGACGAACGCGGTCGGACGCCCAGAGCTGGATTTCCTTCAGCCCGGCGTCGGCGAGCACCTTCTTGGCCGCTTCCGGATCATAGGAATCGAACTTCACGTCCTTGTTCCACGACCACATGGTCGGCGGGATCAGGTTCTGGGCCGGCGTGGCGCCGGCATCCTGGAACAGCGACTTGATCAGCGCCTCCCGGTCGATCGCCTGGTTCAGCGCGTGCCGAACCTCGGGCTTGTCCAGCGGCGGGATCGTCGTGTTGTAGCTCATGTAGCCGATGTTCAGTCCGGCCTGGTCGAGCAGGTTGACGTCCTGGTTGGCCTTGATCGTGCCAATGTCGGCGGGGTTCGGATAGGGCGCGACGTCGCATTCGCCGGCCAGCACCTTCTGGATGCGCGCGGTGGCGTCGGGCGTGATGGCGAAGACGAGATCGTCGATCTTTTCCTTGCCCTTGAAATAGTCGGGGTTGGCCGCGTAGCGGATGACCGAATCCAGCTGGTAGTCGACGAACTGGAACGGCCCGGTGCCGATCGGCTTGGTCGAGAAGTCGGCCATTTTGCCGTCCTTCGCGAGCTGATCGGCGTATTCCTTCGACACGATCGAGGCGAAGTCCATGCCGAGGTTGGCCAGCATCGGCGCGTTCGGCTCGGTCAGCGTCAGCTTGACGGTCAGATCATCGACCTTTTCCCACTTGGCGACGTATTTCGGCATGTCCATGCCGGTGTAGTAATCCCAGGTCAGGTTCGGGAGGTACTTCTCGCCGTTCCAGGGATTTTCCTTGTTGAACTGACGGTCGAAGGAGAAGACGACGTCATCGGCATTGAGATCGCGGGTCGGCTTGAAATAGTCGGTGGTCTGGAACTTCACGCCCGGATGCAGGTGGAAAGTATAGACCAGGCCGTCGTCCGAGATTTCCCACTTGTCGGCGAGGCCGGGCTCGATCTCGGTACCGCCATGCTTGAATTCGACAAGGCGCGAATAGACGGTGCGCGAAGAGGCGTCGAAATCGTTACCGCCCGTCGTCGTACCCGGGTCGAAATTGGCCGGCGATGCTTCCGAGCAATAGACCAGCGTCTTGGCGTTGGCCACGCCACCGAGGACGCTTGCAGCCAGCAACGCGGCTGCAAAAGTCAGTTTCTTTTTCATTGAGCACTCCCTGATGTTCTGCCAAGCCCCTCTAGCAGGCTCGCGAAGCGCGCATATAAGCACCGTTTTTCTGGCTTTGGAACACCCCGTTTGCGTACCCCACGGGAAGCAGGAAAAGAATCCGCAATCTCCTAAAATGGCAGAAAAAATTAGCAGATTTTTCCGCTCACGATAATGTTAACGACCGCATTTTTTTATTGATCGGCGCTCTCGCGAAATCGACGCGGCGCGGCCTTCCTTCGCATGGGCGCTGCTCAGGAAGATGCGTTACGGGTAGCGGAGAAGAAAAGGATTTCGACGGCAAATCTTTCCCGTTCTGCCGCAAGGGCAAGACTTGCATGGCCGAGGATAGTCGCAATACATAGACGGCACGCTGGATTTCCTGAGGAATCCGCAACCATTGCGGCGGAGGACGCTCCTGTCATTCAGAGGCGGCGCGGCACGAGTGAACGACGACGGGAGGGACAGGGTGGCGAAGGCAGCAAAGACGACGGCTCCGGCCAAGACGAAGACCGCTTCGAAGGCAGCCGCCCCTGTGAAGGACACCGCAAAACCACAGGCTAAGGCTGGCGCCGGAAAGGCCGCCAAGCCTGCCGCGACGAAAGCTCGAGCAGCGGCCAAGCCGGCTGCCGCCAAGTCCGCTGCAACAAAGCCCGCTGCCGCAAAGCCGGCCGCGAAGGCAGCTCCGACAAAAGCGATCTCGCCAGCGCCGGCAGCGAAGCCGGCGCCGGCCAAGAGGTTGCCTAAGGCGCTGACGGAGCTTGCCGCCGGGCTGCCGGAAAAGCCGTGGCTGGCAAGCTATTCAAAGAACATGCCGGCCGAGATCGGCCCCCTGCCCTACGGCTCGATCGGCGACTTCCTGGTCGGCGCCTGCAAGCAGTTTGCCGGCCAGCCGGCCTTCGTCTGCATGGGCAAGGCCATCACCTATGCCGAGCTCGAGCGGCAGTCGGCCGCCTTCGGCGCCTTTCTGCAGTCGAAGGGCCTGCAGAAGGGGGCGCGCGTGGCGCTGATGATGCCCAACGTGCTGCAATACCCGGTGGCGATGATGGCGGTGCTTCGCGCCGGCTTCACCGTGGTCAACGTCAACCCGCTTTACACGCCGCGCGAACTGGAGCACCAGCTCAAGGATTCCGGCGCGCAGGCGATCGTCATTCTCGAGAATTTCGCCAACACGCTGCAGGCGGTGATATCCAACACCTCGGTCAAGCACGTCGTGGTCGCCGCGATGGGCGACATGCTTGGCGGCCTCAAGGGGACGCTCGTCAACTTCGTCGTGCGCCGGGTGAAGAAGCTGGTGCCGGCCTGGTCGCTGCCGGGCCACGTCAAGTTCAACGCCGCCCTGAAGGCCGGCGCCGGCCTCGCCTTCAAGCCCGCCAGCGTCAGCGCCGACGACATCGCCTTCCTGCAATATACGGGCGGCACCACCGGTGTCTCGAAAGGCGCGATCCTCTTGCATTCCAATGTGCTTGCCAATGTCGCGCAGAACGCGCTCTGGCTGCAGGACGCCTATGCGGTGAAGCCGAAGCCGGCGCATCCCAATTTCATCTGCGCGCTGCCGCTCTACCATATCTTCGCGCTGACGGTGAACGCGCTGATGGGCATGCAGCAGGGCGCGCAGAACGTGCTCATCCCCAATCCGCGCGACATTCCAGGCTTCGTCAAGGAATTGGAGAAATACCCGGTCCACATTTTCCCGGGCCTCAACACGCTGTTCAACGCGCTGCTCAACAATGAGGATTTCCGCAAGCTCGACTTCAAGCCGCTGATCCTGACGCTGGGCGGCGGAATGGCAGTGCAGAAGGGTGTGGCCGAGCGCTGGAAGGCGCTGACCGGCTGTCCCGTCACCGAAGGCTACGGGCTTTCGGAAACCTCGCCGGTGGCGACCGCCAACAAGTTCAGCGGCGGCGACTTCACCGGCACGATCGGCCTGCCGCTGCCGTCGACCGAGATCGCCATCCGCGACGACGACGGCAACAATGTGCCGCTCGGCGAAGTCGGCGAGATCTGCATCCGCGGGCCGCAAGTGATGGCGGGCTACTGGAACCGGCCGGACGAGACCGCCAAGGTGATGACCAAGGACGGCTTCTTCAAGTCCGGCGACATGGGCTTCATGGACGAGCGCGGCTACACCAAGATCGTTGACCGCAAGAAGGACATGATCCTGGTCTCCGGCTTCAACGTCTATCCGAACGAGTTGGAGGAGGTCGTGGCCCAGCATCCCGGCGTGCTCGAAGTGGCGGCGATCGGCGTGCCGGACGAGCATTCCGGCGAAGTGCCGAAGCTGTTCGTGGTCCGGAAGGATCCCGCGCTGACGATCGAGACGCTGACCGCCTACTGCCGCGAAAACCTGACCGGCTACAAGCGGCCCAAATATATCGAGTTCCGCACGGAGCTGCCGAAGACGCCGGTGGGCAAGATCCTGCGGCGGGCGCCGCCCGCCGGGGGACG
>NZ_RZOT01000481.1:0-4801 GCF_003999085.1 Mesorhizobium sp. M4A.F.Ca.ET.090.04.2.1 | reverse complement strand
CCACGCAAACAGCGCCCTTCGCCCGTCGATCGTCCAACTCACCCGCGCGGCTGGCTTCCACCCAGACGATCCGCCGAGCGTGAAACTCGATAAGCTGGAGCGGCTCCTGGCGCGGTCCACAGACAAGGTCCGGGACGACGCCCCTTTGTTGTCGGCGTTTCTTTCGCTTCCGGTGGGCAGCCGCTACGCACCCCTGAACCTCAGCCCCCAGCGCCAGAAGGAGCTGACCCTCGAGGCGCTGATCCGGCAGCTTGTTGGCCTGGCGGCCCGCCAGCCCGTGCTGTTGGTTTTCGAGGATATCCACTGGATTGATCCAACGTCGCTGGAGCTCCTCGACCGATTGGTCCCGCAGATCCCCCGCCTTGCAGTCTTGGCGATCTTCAGTTTCCGCCCTGAGTTCGAGCCGCGGTGGATCGGCCACCCGCGGGTCACCTCGCTCGCGCTGAACCGCCTGAGCCACCGGCAGGGTGCCGCCCTGGTGCAGCGGTTGACCGGTGGCAAGGCGCTGCCGGGCGGGTTGCTCGAGCAGATGGTGGCCAAGACAGACGGCGTGCCCCTGTTCCTCGAGGAGGTGACCAAGGCGGTCATCGAATCCGACGTGTTGACCGATGAAGGCGACCGTTACGCGCTCGCGGGCCCGCTGCCACCGTTGGCGATCCCTGCAACCCTGCAGGATTCTCTGGTGGCGCGGCTCGATCGGCTGGTGGCGCCGGCGCGGGAGGTTGCGCAGATTGGCGCCGCCATCGGCCGCGAATTCTCTTATGAGCTGCTGGCGGCTGTCGCGCAGCGCGGGGAACGGGAACTGCAGGGCGCCCTCGACCAGCTGATCGGCGCCGAGCTCGTGATCGCGCGCGGTCGGCCGCCGCACGCGACGTGCATCTTCAAGCACGCATTGGTGGGAGATGCCGCCTATGCCACCTTGCTGCGCAGTCGGCGCCAGCAACTGCACACCCGGATCGCCCACGCGCTCGAGCAGCATTTCGGCGAGGTCGTCGAACACGAGCCCGAGATCGTGGCTCAGCACTATACGGCTGCAGGCCTCTCGCTTCAGGCCATCGGCTATTGGCAGCGCGCGGGAGAGAGCGCCAACGACCGTTCGGCCAACGATGAGGCCCAGAGCCATCTGCAGAAAGCGCTGAACCTGATCGAAACGCTCCCTGCGGGCCCGGAGCGCCAGCGGCGCGAGCTCGCAGCGCTAACGGTGCTGGGCCGCGTGCTCGCCGCCAGGAGTGGCTACGCAAATCCCGAGGTCGAGCAGGTATATTCTCGCGCGCGCCGCCTTTGCGAGCTGATGCCGGAAGATGCGGACCTCTTCCCGGTTCTGCTCGGCCTGGCCATCTACTCGGCCACGCGCGCCGAACTCACGTCGGCGCACGAGCTGAGCGGACGGCTTCTCGACCTTGCCCGGCAGAGCAACGATCCCGTGTGGGTGGTCGAAGCCCACTATGCTCGGGGGGTCGGCTTTTCCTGGCGCGGCGACTTCAGGGAGGCACGCAAACATCTGGAGCTGGCCTCTGAATCGTATCGCCCACAGCGACATCGAGCGCATCTCGCCCTCTACGGCCAGGATCCCGGACCGATTTGCCTGTGTCGTGGGTCGGCGGTGCTTTGGCACCTCGGCTACCCCGACCAGGCGCTGGCCCGGATGGAAGACGCCCTTGTCTTGGCCGAGCGATTGGCGCACCCCTTCAGCCGCGCTTATGTGCTGACATGGGCAGCATGGTTACGACTGTTCCGACGCGAGGTGGCCGAAGCCGAGGAGCGGATCGACCGTGCGCTCACCTTCGCGACCGAGCAGGCGTATCCCTTTTGGACCGCCATGGCCGCCCAGCAGAAGGGCTGGCTCTCGGCGAAGCAGGGCCATAAGGAGCGGGCGATCGCCCAGATTGAGGATAGCCTGGCCCGGATGCAGGCCGTCGGAACGCACGTGACGCAGGCATACGCGATGGGACTGCTCGGCGAGGTGCTAGGCAGTGTCAATCGCGCGTCCGACGGCGTGCGTCTGATCGATCGGGCCCTCGACCAGGTGAACCGGACCCGCGAGCAGTGGTGCCATGCCGAATTGCTGCGGCTCCGCGGTGCCCTATGCGCTGCCGCGGAACCAGGCGATTGCCGCGAGGCTGAAATCTCGTTCCGCCAGGCGATCGAGCGGTCTCGCGAGCAAGGTGCCAAATCCTGGGAGCTCCGCGCCGCCACATCGCTTGCGCGCCTTTTGGCCGAACAGGGCAAGCGCGCCGAGGCGCACGACCTGCTGGCGCCGACCTACGGCTGGTTCACCGAGGGCTTCGACACGCTCGATCTGAAAGAGGCCAAGGCCTTGCTCGACAAGCTGGGGGCATGATCCACATGCCAGCCATGCAATGTCCGGTCCTGGCGCATTCCGGACACCGATCTCGCGCTGAGTCAGTGCACGCGTTCAAAATATCAAGCGAGTAGTCCATCGCGGCCTCGTCCCGGCTATCCGCCCGCGTGTTCGTTGCGACCGTGAGCCGCGATGAACATGGCGACAGCCGACCGGCAATAGGATTCGATTTCGTCATCGTCCTCTGCTCTCGCCTCATCAAAGCGTGCAATAATCAGAAGATCGGAGCCTTTGAAAAGTGCGGCAAACAAGCGGGCGGACCGGAGAGGATCGGGTACGTTCAGCACCGCCTTCGCGTGCAACTGACGTAACAGGGTCTCGATTTGGGCGACGATATGGGCGGGGCCGGCTTCGTAATGGACTTTGCTCAACGACTTTTGGTTCGGCGTGTCGGCCATGACCATGGCTTCGACGTTGCGGACGTCTGGGCGCAGCAGCGTGCGAAGCAGCGATGATCCCACCGCCATAAGCTGATCCTCGGCCGAGCCATCGACGCCTTCAAAAAGCGCCTGTGGGACTAACTGCTGACAGCGGGCCGCAAAGGCCGCGCCAAACAGCGCCTCTTTGTTCTCGAAGTGCTTGTAAATGCTGAGCTTCGATATCTTCGCTCGCTGGGCGACCTTGTCCAATGTCGTCGCTTGAAAACCCAATTCTGCAAAGAGTTCGCCTGCGGTGTCGACAATGGTTTGGCCAAGCGCCTCATTGGCGGGCCGGCCACGCCGGCCTCGACTATTTTCGGTCATCGCAATTACAGTCCTTGACAGTATCGTTATTCATGAATTACGATACTACGCAGTTTCAGAAATTCCAAGAGTGGATTTTATCGTGTCCTCCAAATCAGGATTGCCTTGGCCGCCCACCGATATCGAATGCGCATCGCTGGACGATTCTGCGCGCCAGGCTCAGCCCAACCCGCTTCATCCGCAACACGGAGCCCATCACCATGGATGACGTCATCATTATCGGCGGCAGCTTTGCTGGCCTTGCCGCCGCCCTGCAACTCGGCCGTGCCCGCCGCAAGGTCACCGTTCTCGACACCGGCCTGCCGCGCAACCGCTTCGCCGGCCACTCGCATGGTATGCTTGGTCACGATCACAAGCCGCCGCTGGACATCCTGGCCGAGGCGCGCCGGCAGTTGGCGCGTTATCCTGCGATCAGTCTGGTCAACGCTCGGGCCGACAAAGTCTCCGGCGGCATCGACGATTTCTCCGTCCTCATGGGCGATGGCGAAAGCCTTGGGGCGCGTCGGCTGATCCTGAGCTATGGCATCACGGACCAGATGCCCGATGTGCCGGGGTTTGCCGAAAGCTGGGGCACGTCCATCGTGCCCTGTCCCTATTGCGACGGCTTTGAAGTCGCCGGCCAGCATTGGGGCCTCGTCTGGTCCGGCCCGCAGTCGCACAATCAGGTCAGGCTGTTCCACGATTGGACTGACAGGTTGACGGTCTTCGCCGATGGTCACGACATCCCGACCGATATCCGGGCCGATCTGGAGCGTCGCAACACACCTATCGTCGATGGCCGGATCACTGAAATCACCCGTCATGGCAGCCGTAATCCCACCCTCAAGCTCGCTTCCGGCCGTGATGTCGCTGTCGACATTCTGTTCGCGCATCCGCGCAACAAGCCGTCCGCCGGCCTGCATGAATCACTGGGCCTCGCCACGGCCGCTACGCCCCTTGGCATCGTCCTCAAGGTTGATGAGCGCCGCGAAACCAGCATGCCCGGCATCTACGCCGCGGGCGACCTCACTAACCCCATGATCCCCTCGGTCACCACGGCATCGTGGCAAGGCGCGATGGCGGGCATCTTCGCCCAGCAGTCGATGCTGGTTTGAGAGGCGCGCCTGGAATCACCTTGTTGCAAACGTTCAAATTTGAGCTTCCGCACTCATGCTTTGTCGAGAGTATCTCCTTTAGTCTCCTAGACCTTCTGCGCCGTAAGTTTGGCCGTTTTGCATCGCCGTCGGCGACGACGAAATAGGAGAACGCAATGACTCGCAGTCACGTTGAACGTCTTGGAGAGTTCAGGGAGATCCTCGTCGCGACTCGGCGCGAAGGCGTCCGTAACGTGCACCATACGCGCGACGCAATGCGGGCAAGTGGCTTCCAGATCGGAGACAGCGATGGCTCCAGCTACGGCGCCCAGCTGAAGGCGCTTCAGGAGGAAATCGAGGCAGTCGATCGCGCCATCGAAGACGAGAAGCGGCTGGCCTTGGCCATCGAGAGCGCGGCTCAACCCCGCCGGCCGACCAAGCCGAGAATCGTGAAGGGAACGTAGAGCCAGGCGCTGGCGCTGGCGTCATGCCAGCGTGCGCTCGATCGCCGCGATCAACGCACCGAGCGCCGCGCCACCGGCCCCGCCATCCCCTTACTCGACCAGCAACGTCTCCAGCGCCGACGCCCGCCCGCTGATCGCCGGAAAGCCGAAGGTTCCAGC
>NZ_RZOT01000480.1:0-4806 GCF_003999085.1 Mesorhizobium sp. M4A.F.Ca.ET.090.04.2.1 | reverse complement strand
GCGCTGCCGGGCGCACGCAACAAGGCAAACGCGCCGGCGCCCGCCAGCGCCGGTGGGATCAGCCAGACCCAGGCCGGCAACGCGCCAATCGCGCCGGCCAGGGCGAGCAGAATGGCGCAGGCGATCAAGCCGAGACCGGGAAGCCGCGCCTGCGCCAGATCGAAGATGGCGGAACCCTTTGCCATGCCAATTCACGCGGCAACGCAGCAGAGAGGTGCCGGCCGAAAGGCCGGACGCCAGCTCATTTGATGCCCGTCAGGCCTCCCACCTCATGCAGCGTCAGCCAGAACTGGTCGAGCGTGTTGGGATGCTCGTCGATGATGGTGGTGCCATTGAACCAGCCGACGTTGCCGCCCGGCCCCGAGGTCACCAGTTGATCCTGGTTGAACCACATCAGCGCGTTCTTCAGACCCTCGCCATTGGCTTCCTGGCCGCCGTTCCAGTCGGCAATGCCGGATGCCGGGTCGATGACGTCGACATATTTGTTCCAGGCGATCGAGCTGGTCTTCACCGCGGGGCCCGCCAACGCCGTGCCGGCGCCGTTGGTGTCGATGAAGCCGTCATTGTTGCTGTCGAGATTGACGCCGAGGCTCGCCCAGGCGCCCTGGCCCTTCAGCCACATCACAGCTTCGTCGATCAAGTTGAAGGGCTGCGCCACGCCGTTGTCGATGTTGAGCTGGGCGGCGATCGCCTGCTGCAGCATGATGACGCGCGCGTCGCCGCTGGTCGAACTTGATTCAATGGATTTTGCCAGGGAGATTGAAATCCACAGGTTGTGGTCGTCGTCGACCAAGCCGTTGTGGTTCGCATCCCCAAGCAGCAGGTATTTGCTCTCGTCGACGCCGACGGTGGCTGGGTCGTCGACGCTCGGGTTGACGTCGAGACTGGACAGGACGCCGCTTTTGACGGCGCTCTTGGTGGGATTGCCTTCGTTGCCGGGGATGTTGTCCCAGGCGTCGGTATGACTCCCCCAGAAGCCCTGCGTCAGCGCCTTGTTGGAGTAGCCTTCATAGTCGCTGCTGTCGGTGGCGCTCGGCGTGCGCGAATGGCCGGCCGTATCGGTATAGGCATCGGTGGTGGCGGTGGCGTTGTTGACATAGCCGCCGAGCTGCGCGGTGCCGGTGGCCTGGTAGTGCCAGGTCTCGCCGACGTCGAGCAGGCCGTTCTGGTTGGCGTCGCCGGAGTTGAAGCCGCCGGAGAGGATCGCCGCCGGATGGAAATCGTCACCAATGCCAGGAGTGCCGTTGTCGTCGGTCACCACCACGTTCGACAGCGCGACGTTGCCGTCGTTCTTGACGTCGTAGGTCCAGGTCACCGGCTGGCCCTGGAAGATGTTGAGGCCGTGATCGACGCCGTTGGTCTTCTTGTCCAGCGTGATATGCGGGTCGGCGCCGAAATAGCTGGAGGGGTCGGTGTCCTGAGGCGTGGCGGTATGCCCGGCATCGTCGGTGAAGGAGCCGGAGGCGGTGCCGATATTGCTGTAGTCGCCGATGCCGGCGACGCCGGTGCCGGTGTAGACCCAGGCCTCGGTCAGGTCGAGCTTGCCGTCCTGGTTGGTGTCGCCAACATTGAAGCCGCCAACGAGGTCCGGCGAAACCACCACGCCCTGGTCGTCGGTCACGTTGATGCCCGACAGCGCGACGTTGCCCAGGTTGGTCACCGTGTATTTCCAGGAGATCGGCTCGCCGGAAAGGATGCTGATGCCATCGCCCGAGGCGGTGTCGTCGACCGTCACCTTGTCGATCTTGATCTGCGGGTCGGCGCCGAAATAGCTGGAGGGGTCTGTGTCGCTGGGATTGGCGGTGTGGCCGGCATCGTCGGTGAACGAGCCGGAGGCGGTGCCGATATTGCTGTAGCTGCCGATGCCGGCGACACCGGTGCCGGTGTAGATCCAGGTCTCCGTGAGGTCGAGCTTGCCGTCCTGATTGGCGTCGCCGACGTTGAAGCCGCCGACGAGATCCGGCGTAACGACTACGCCCTGGTCGTCGGTCACATTGATACCCGACAGGGCGACATTGCCCAGATTGGTCACGGTGTACTTCCAGGAGATCGACTCGCCGGCCAGGATGGTCAGCCCGTCGCCCGACGTCGCGCCGTCGACCGTAACCTTGTCGATGTCGATCTTCGGATCGGCGCCGAAATAGCTGGAGCCGTCGCTGTCGTTGACCGTCGTGCCTCCGCCCTCGCCCGACACGGAGCCGATGTTGGAATAGTCGCCCTTTACGGCCGTGCCGGTAGCCGTGAAGATCCAGGTCTCGTCGGTGTCGAGCTTGTTGTCATGGTTGAGATCGCCGACATTGAAGCCGCCGCTGAGCTCGGGCGAGACGATCACGCCCTGGTCGTCGGTCACGACGATGTTCGACAGCGCCGTATTGCCAGTGTTGGTCACCGTGTACTGCCAGCTGATCGGTTCGTCGACCAGCACGACCAGGCCGTCGCCCGACGCAGCGCCGTCGATGGTGATCTTGTCGATGGCGATCGCCGGCTGGTCCTCGGCGCCGCCGCTGAGCGTGGTGGTGCGCCACTCCTCGAAGCCGCCATTCGACCCCGAGAAGCTCGAATAGAGCGTCACGTAGGAATCTGCGGTAACGCCGGCATCGGTGAAGGCGGTGACCGGGATAAGCACCCGGTAGTCGTCCGTTCCCGAGCCGTGGTTGGCGTCGATCAGCGCTTGCGTGGTGGCGAGATCGAAGATCGAGGTGAACCCGGCAAAACCGGCGTTGTAGTCGGCAAGCGTGGCGTCGGCACCGGAGATGTAGATCCTCAGGTCGGTCAGCGAGATCTCGCCGTTGGTGGTGTTGTTGCTTTCGTTGAGGTCCAGCCGGAATTCGATGTAGTCGGTGCCGCCGACATTGATCGGCTGGAGATCGCCAAATTGCAGGCTGTGCGTGAAGGAGGCCTTGTTGTCGAGCACGTTGCCGTTCTGATCGGTGTTGAAACCCTCCTCGACGCTCGTCGCCTGAATGCGCAGAAAGGAATCGTAGTTCCCGGTTCCCGATCCGATGGTCGTTGCTTCGAGAAGCACGCCGCCGCCAATGTCCGCCATGTTACTTCCTCCACAAAGTTGCGCGGTCGGCGGCCGAGCCGCCGTCCCCTAGACCCAGTCTGATCGCGGCGCCGGCGCCAAACGTCCGTGGTCCGCGCAGCGCGGCCCTGCCGGCAAGCGATCGTTGCATGAAAAAACGGTGGCGGCTTTGGACGCGGAAAAGACCGGCGAGGAGTCCCCTTCGCCAGACACAACACCCCCCGGATGGCGGGACAGGCCCGCCGTCGGACTGACTGCTATACTCACGCCCTAAGCCCCGAACCCCCACGCGGTCATCAGCAACCGCTTGGACGTTAATATTTCCCAAACCATACTTTGCAGGTTGCAGTGAGCGCGTCCATATAACCCCGGTTATAGGAACCATCACGATGTCGCCATAAGTAAAATTCGGCGATCACGCGAATATATCTTTTCGAGGATTCTCGCTTTTCCTCGAAGGGGGTCGCGACGTTTGCTCAAGCCGCCAGAGTTTCCCGCGCGCTTCGTTGCGTCGCAAGAACAAAGGCCTGCATCGGCAGGGCGGCTCCTGAGCTTTTCCGTCAATCGCCTCGCATCTTGCTAAGGCACCCGGCCTGGGGTTAACTAAGTAGTTGCTAATATTTGTGCGACCACGCTACTTCCGTCGGCTTGGTTTCACGCTGGGGGTGCAAGCCGCGATCCCGTATCGATTCCGGCATGACAGGAAGCGTCCCGTTTTGGGCACGCAGGGGAGAAGTCACCGTGACCGAACACGGACCAGGGGCGGACTGACGATGGTCGCGACAATCCTCGTCGCCGACGATCACCCGCTGCTGCTGCACGGGCTGACCAGCCTGATCGCCCGCGATCCCGGCTTCAGGATCGTCGGATCGGCGCAAAACGGCACGGCTGCAATGGCGATGATCCGGCAGGAGAAACCGGATGTCGCCGTGCTCGATCTCAGCATGCCCGGCATGAGCGGGCTCGAGGTCGCCGCCGAGATCGGCAGGCAGGGGCTTGCGACGCTTTGCGTTCTCCTGACGGTCGGCGCCTCGCAGGCCCAGCTTTATGACGCGGTCGCGGCCGGCGTTGCCGGCATCGTGCTCAAGGAAGCTGCTATCGACGCGCTCTTGAGATGCCTCCACCGGGTCGCCGCCGGCGGCCGCTGGCTGCCCGCCGAGCTGGTCGGCGAGGCCATGCAAAGCGAGGCGGCGCGCAGGACCAAGTGGCATGACCTGTCGTCGCGGCTGACCAGCCGCGAGTTGGAGATCGCCCGGCTGGTCGTCACCGACAGGCCGAACGGGCAGATCGCCTTCGATATCGGGATTTCGAAGGGCACGCTGAAGATCCACATGAACAACATCTATCGCAAATTGCAGGTCTCCTCGCGGGCCCAGCTTTTGCAGCTCGCCGCCGGCCAGATCGGGCCAGAGGCCCGGAGCGGACGCACGGCAAAAGCCGATTCCGCCGCCGGTCCGAGACTGTTGTCGCGCCCGGCCAAATGAAAACCCGCGTGGGCCGCACAAAGGTCGATGTCGCAAACGCCGCGCTAAGCCTATAATCTCCCCAGCCAGGGAGAGGTGGTGCGATTGCTCGGGACTTTCTTGGGGGGATATTTGCAGCGCTGGGGCAGGCTTTCGCTCGCCCTGCAGTTCTTCATTGCCGGCGGCGTCGGGCTGCTGGCGGCGATGTTTGTGGTCGGGCTGTGGGTCACCTCGCAGATCCGCGAAGGCGTGATAACCAATTCCGCCGCGACCACGGCGCTCTATGTCGACAGCGTGATCGCGCCGCTGCTGCCCGAC
>NZ_RZOT01000047.1:0-17134 GCF_003999085.1 Mesorhizobium sp. M4A.F.Ca.ET.090.04.2.1 | reverse complement strand
AGATGGGCATGCTGGTCGCGAAGGACAATCTGGGCTTTGGCATGCGCTCCTGGCGATACGCCGCTCTGATCGACGATGGCGTGGTGGAGCAGTGGTTCGAGGAGGAAGGCTTCTGTGACAACTGCGAGACGGACCCCTATGGCGTTTCATCCCCGCAAAACGTTCTCGACAAACTGAAGGCGGCGGCATGACCCAGAAGTGGCAAGTCTCACACAACCCCAGCACACACTAGAGCCTCCTCGGCAGATTACCGGTTCAACATGCATCTCTCAGCAAGCCTGCTTCAACGCCAGAAGCAACGTATGGTCTTATCGCCTCAAGCCATTGAAGCTATTCGCTTGCTGCGATTGACGCATACTGAACTCCATCAGCTCGTGGAGCAGGCACTCGAGAAGAACCCCGTTTTGAAGCCTGACCCGTTTGACGACGTTTCGCCGCTGTCAGGGGTGGATCAGCGGAGCAGTCAAAGCAGAAGCGAAATCGGCGAATCGCCCATTGGCGGGCCGTCTGGCGGGCGCGGGCAATGGAAGTCGCAACGCAGTAGCGGCAACGATCGACCTGCCGTCGAGGAGTTTACCGCCCACACCGAAACATTGCACGACCATGTCGCCCGCCAGGTCGCCCTCACCCCGTTCACCCCGCAGGAGCGGCTGATTGCCGGACAGCTCGCCGCCCATCTGGAGGACACTGGCTATCTTCAGGTAAACCTTTTCGATCTGGCCGGGAGGTTAAACGTTCGGCAAGCTGATGTGGAACGGGTCATCGGAATCTTGCAGCAATTTGATCCGCCGGGGATTTTTGCGCGAACTCTCAGCGAATGCCTGGAGATTCAGCTGCGCCAGCAAGACCGGTTCGACCCGGCTATGGCAGCTTTGGTCGCCAATCTCGAGATGCTTGCACGGGGGGATTTTCAGGGATTGAAGCAGCGTTGCGGAGTCGACGAGGAGGATCTCCTCGACATGAGGAACGAAATCCGCGCGCTCGATCCCAAGCCTGGAGACCGGTTCCAGTCCGGGACGCCGGAAACCATCGTACCGGACGTCTGGGTAATGCCCAAGTCCGAAGGTGGATGGCGGGTGGAGCTTGATCCGGCCACGCTGCCCAAAGTGTTGATCAACCACACCTATGTCGCCGAAATCTCGCAGCTGACCAATCAAAATCCGGAAGGCAAAGCGTTTCTCGACCATTGCCAGGAAAAAGGGAACTGGCTGATCAGCTGTCTCGAGCAGCGCGCTAAGACGATCCTTAAGGTTGCGACCGAAATCGTGCGCCAGCAGGATGCCTTTTTTACACACGGCGTCGCCCATCTGCGGCCTCTCTGTCTCAAAAATGTCGCTGACGGGATCAAAATGCACCAGTCGACGGTAAGCCGGGTGGCTTCGAACAGGTACATGTTAACTCCGCGCGGGGTGTTCGAGCTGAAGTATTTTTTCACAGCGACAATCGCATCCTGCGAGGGCGGCGACGCGCACTCCGCCAAATCTGTCCGCCATCGGATCAAGGCAATCATCGCCGAAGAATCGCTCGACAAGGTACTTTCCGACGAAGACATCGTTGCTCAGCTCAAGCAGACCGGCATCAATGTCGCTCGCCGTACCGTCACCAAATATCGCGAGGCGATGAACATCCCTTCCTCCATACTACGGCGCCGTGATAAGCGGTTGTCCGCAGCTGCGATCAAGCGAAGTGACTAACCGGCATTCCTGGTCGGCGAGAGGCGACTCTCAACTTCCTCCGGGCCGAAGCAGCTTTCGAAGTCATGGCATTCCCGACAACTGGGTGCAGTGCATGACGAAAAGCCTTCGGCCTCACACAGCTTGCGGTAAAAGTACTTTTTCCATTTCATGTTTTCTGTGTTGCCTGCCGCCAGCGCGGGAAAATGTCTGGCAAGCAGGCGGCTGAGCTCAGCGCGATTTGAGAGGCCAAGATCCCGCCAAAGATGGTCCGTGCGCATCGCACGCCGGGCGATGATCTTGGCCAAGCGGGCGCTCGCCGGGTCGCCCGGCGCAGCATGCGCTAGCAGCAGCCGGCGCAGCAGCTCCTCTTCCAGTTCCGGCTCGGGCTCGCTCAACTCCTCCAAAGCGAATACGCTGCTGGAGGTAGACGGGAAAGTTGCGGCCAAGACATCACGCAATTCGACAGACGAAAGGCCTGTCCCCTCCGTCGCCAACACCTCGCCCGCCTGGACCTCCTCAAGCGAACGCGAAAGCACGCAGGGCAGCACATGCTGATCGAAGCTCCTCCCTAGCTCGGACCCACGCCATTGCGCGCGTGGATAGGCAGCCATCATCGTAACGGCCGGCTTCAGCTTCCGGCATGACAAAGCGCCTTGTTGACCGCAGGGATGATCTTGTCGCCCCAGAGCTCGATCTGGCGCAGCATCGTCTTTTGGTCGAAGTCGCCCAATTGAGTCTGAACTGCGATCTGGTCCGGTTTCAAGACATCGATCTCTTCCAGCAGGCGATCAATCACGCGATTTACGCTGCCAATCGGCAAATTTTTGCGCATGGTCTCGAAGGACAGATCCTGCTGGGTCGGTGTCTCCTGCAGCAGGTAGCCATCGTGGCTCTGTTGGCGGCGCTGATGCAGGGCTTCAGAAAGCCGGCGCTGGAAGCGGGCATTGTCGAGATAGCTGTTGATCTCCAACTCGTCGTGGCTGGCATAGCAGCAGCGCAGCAGCGATATCTTGACGTCGGTGACGTTCTTTTCCTCGGATGCCGCCGCCCTCTCGACTGATTCACGCAGTGTGGTCAAAGTCTCTAAGCCGTCGTGGAAGGCTGTGACAAAAAAATTGTGCCCCTCGCGGTAGGCCCGAGCCATCCGTGCGGCTCCGCCAGCGATCCAGATAGGCGGCGTCGGCTGCTGGACTGTGCGGACCGAAATCGCTGTTGGGGGGATCTTCTCATACTGGCCGTCGTGTTCGAAGACGTTTTGGTTGAGGCCCTTGAGAATGATGTCCAGGTATTCCGAAAAGACGGCCGGCGCCTCATCGATGTCCACGCCGAACCGTTCGAACTCGAACTGCTGGTATCCCAAGCCTACGCCGAGCTCGAGACGGCCGTTCGCAACGATGTCGGCGAAGCCGATCTCGGACAGCAGGCGCTGCGGTTGGTAAAGCGGCAGCACGCAGACGGCAGTGCCCAGGCGAATCGTGCTTGTCAAGCCGGCGCAGTGCGCCACCATCATCAGCGGGGATGGTATGAGGCTGTAATTGTTGAAGTGGTGCTCAGCAAACCACGCGGTGTTGAACCCAGCCTGCTCCGAAGCGACGGCCTGTTCGATGGAGTTGCGGATGACGCTTTCTGAGGATTGGTGATAGCCACGCTGGGCGGCCAGAATGAAAGTGGCAAATTCCATGATTTCTCCTCGTTATAGACACGTCAGCCGACCGGGAATGTGCTCGGCATGCGCATGCTTGGATCTCAAGCACCTCGGGTGCGTCGTGGAGCCGAGGCTTCATAATGCTCGGCCGGTCGCCCTGCGAATGCCTGGCAATTAACCTGCGGCCTCCGCAAAACATTCGTCATAGAGTTCGCTGGCGTTTCCCGCATCACCGAACGAGGTCCAGCCGCCGTCCACGTAGAGGATCGAGCCGTTGATGTATGAGGCGTCAGACGAAGCAAGGAAGAACGATGCATCTGCGACGTCTTCTGGCCGTCCCATCCTGCCCATGGGGATGCGTCGTCCGATTGCTGCCAGGTCGATGCGGCCGGCTTTGGCCAACTGAGCAAGTGCGGGCGTGCGGATGTGGCCAGGAGCGACGGTGGCTGTCCGAATTCCGACCGGGCCGAGTTCGGCCGCCATGCAACGGGTCAGCATATCCATCCCCGCCTTGGAGGCGCCGTAGGCATGGCGCGGCGCGAACGGCAGAAAGCTGTCGATCGACCCGAGATTGAGGATCACGCCGCCCGGGCGCATAGCCTTGATCGCTTCGCGCGCGCAGGTGAAGGCGCCGGTAAGGTTGACATCCAGGACGTGTTCGAGCTGTTTCGACAGTTGCTCGATCGCAGGCACAATCCTGTCGGCGGTATCAGCACTATTGACCAGAACATCGATATACCCGAAGCGTCGCCTCAGCTCTTCGAACATCGACACCACATCGCTCTCGACGGCCACGTCCAGCGATTTCGCCAGATGCTTGCCGGGGAGCGATGTAGCCAGCTCTGCCGCTGCAGTGCCATCTTTATCAGCAATCACGACGGTGTCGCCGTTCGCGGCAAAGCGGCGAGCGACGGCCGCGCCAATGCTTTTTGCGCCACCGGTGACGAGCACGATTCGCGCATCTGTGCATTCGGCCGGACAGGAGAGCTCGGCTTGGAGCGCACTATCCACCGGCGGGTGAGCATCCCCCGGCTGGTTGAATGACATCCAGCCTCCGTCGACTGCCAGCACCGAGCCGGTGATGTAGCGCGCCTGCGTGCTGCTCAGAAAACGCACGACCCTGGCGATCTCGTCGGGGCGAGCCAAGCGCCCCATCGGCACGCGGCGGCGTATCGCCGCGAGGTCCATTTTGCCAGCGCGTGCCAGTTCTGTGACCATTGGGGTGCGGACGGAGCCCGGCGCCACCGCCGTGACGCGGATTCCTCGCATAGCCCACTCGCACGCAAGGGACTTTGTCAACGAGATCACGCCAGCTTTCGAGGCTGCGTAGGCGTTGCGCCTGGGATTGCCGACCACGCCCGCCATCGAAGCCACATTGACGATCGCACCGCCCGGCCTCATGCGCCGCGCCGCTTCCCGGGCCATAACGAATGGCCCAATAAGGTTCACTGTCACGCCGCGTCGGAAGGTATCGACAGCGGTGTCGATGATCCTATCCATCGTGGGTCCAACCGCCGCATTGTTGATGAGGACATCGATTTGCGCGAACCGTGCTTCGACCTGGCCGAAAAGTGAGAGCATGTCCTTCTCTCGCGACACATCGCACTCCAGACCGACGTGCGGCGACCCGAGATCCCGAGCCAGTTCAACCACACCACTGCCCGGAAGGTCCACCGCAACTACAGTGTCTCCGTCCGCGGCAAGGATATCGACCAGGGCACGGCCGATCCCGCCCGCGGCGCCTGTGATGATTACGGTGCGTGCTGCCAGTTTCACGAGAGCTTCTCCACGATGACCGCTTGTGATCTCAGCCCATCGACCTTGGGCGGAATGAAGGGTCGAGCCAAATCGTTGCAGTGACCGCCAGTTGCGGCCCCACACAGATCTCAATCCCGCAAGGCGCTCATCCTCCATTTCTACCCACTTATGCAGCTCCCAGTTGGGGACCCTCGACGCCATCTTGGTCGGTGGGGATGTGACGCTTGAGCAGCTGGTAGATGGGATCGTCTGGATGTGGTGCTCCAATCGGCTGTCGCCGGCCGAACCTATCTGCCTCAAGAATCGCTGGCGGGATTTGCTCCTCAACCCAATCGTAGACGACTGTCCGTTCCGCAATTCGCCACTCGTCCTGCCTCTTCTGAAACAGATCGCAGTAACGGCCGCAAAGCAGCGTCTGACGTATTTCTTGGTCTGTATCCGGTCCGCGTTGCAGCGCGGTGAAATAGCTCTCGACCGCGGCCTCTGCTGAACTGATGAAGTCGATCAGGCTGTTCGTGATTTGATGGATGTTACGCTGCCCCGGCAGACCGAGAGCAAATTGGATGAAGTCCTCTGCCGGTCCGCAATAGGGACCGTGCCTGTCATACGCTTCGGGCCAGTATGCGCTACGCAGCGCCGCCTCATCGGCGCGGTCTATCCCGCGGCAGTACCGATACAGGCAGTTGCGGATCGCCTCTCGGTCACGCAGTTCGGTAATTTTCGCGTGGTCGACAGGTTCTGTCGCGAATTGTATGATTGTTTTGTCCTTCCCGACGCCAGTCTGCACTTTGCGTGTGTCTCTCTCTACAATTGAGTTAGCGGGGGGCTCGTCAACTTCCAGAGCTTGTTCGGGGCAGGCTCTTACCCCTTGTGAGGCAAGCAGTTGCTCCCCATCGGCAACATCAATATCACCGGGCAAGATGTAGCCGTCGTCATCAAGCTTGAAGACTCTCGGCGCCCGCGCCAAGCAGCGCGCATGACCCTGGCATCTGGCTTTGTGTACGATGACACGCATAGCGAACTCCAATGTCGTTGGCGGAAACTTCAGGACCAGTCCAGGATCAGATTCTCGATCCCGAACACATGGCCGCCGAAGGTGATGGGTTCAGTCCCTGTCTTGATCCGAAAGGCTGGGATGCGCGCCAGCCACTCCTCCAGGCCAATGACAATCTCCCGCCGGGCAAGGTGTGAGCCAAGACAACGATGGGGACCATAGCCAAAGGCAGCGTGCCGGTTGTCCTCGCGCGCCAGATCGATCTCATTCGGGTATTCGAATTCCGCCGGGTCACGATTGGCAATCATCGTGGCACAGGAAACATAGTCTCCCTTGCGGATCGGCGCGCCTTTGAAGTCGACATCCTTCGTTGCCACTCGGATCATCTGAATGGTCGAATAGGCGCGCAGCAATTCTTCCGCGGCGACGGCAATCCGGTCCGGTTCGCTTCGTAGCAATTCCTGATCTTTGGGGTTGCGCGCGAGATGGGCCAAGTCGAAGCATATGGCTGCTGAGACCGTGTCGAGCCCCGCGACGAACACAAGCACGCCGATGCCACGGACTTCTTCGTCACTGAGCAGACGGCCCTCGACCTTTGCCTTCACGATGAAGGTCATGAAATCATCGACCGGCTCCTTGCGGCGCTCGGTGGCAAGTTCGTCGATGAAGGCCACGATCGTCCGGGCTGCGGGTGGTCGTTGCTCCTTATCGCCGTGGAGCAGATCTCTAGCCCAGCCGACAAATGTTTCTAGTCCGTCGTCCGAAAGCCCAATAAAGCGAAGGAAGATATTGACCGCGAACGGAACTGCAAAATCCTTCATGATGTCGCAGCTCGTGCCTGATGCGGCGATCCTGTCGATCAGCTTGATCGCTCGTTCCCGGACAGCCGGCTCCAATGCCATTACCCGCTTTGGCGAAAGCAGCGGATTGAGCAGTGAGCGAAAAACACCGTGGAATGGCGGATCGAGCTCAAGCGGGATCATCGGCCAGCTCTCGCCGAGCACAGAGGCGAAGATGCTGCGATGGCTGGAAAACGTTTCGGTGTCCTGCAGCACCCGGCGCTGGTCGCTCGCGCGAGTGATGACCCAGGTACCCCGACCGTCGCGCGTGTTGCTGGTTGAATAAAAGATCGGAGGCCCGGCATGAACGCAAGCAACCGCTGCATGCGGATCCCCGTTGGCCGTCGGCAACATGCCGGGCGACGTAAACAGGCTGAAGTCCCTCACCATTTCGGGCGGGACATGATCTGGAACCGGCCGCGATTTAACCGCGCCAGAATCGAGAGACCGTTCATGAGATGCTGTCGGCATTTGCATGCAATCGTTGGTGCAAGCTCCGTGCCGAATTCGTCTTTCGATAATCCTTGCCGTTTGCTGGGCAACAGGTGGCGCCTGTGCTGACTTACTGGTCGGGATTGCAACATTCTTGTCCAGCGTCGGACACAGAATGTAGAAAGCTAGACACCGACTTGGAGCAACTCAATTGGTGGGATCGCTAGCCGATCATGTGCCCGGGGAGCATCCAGTTCGAAAGGTTGCGCTAAGCGGTTTGGTGACTTGGCCGAGGTCACCCAGGTGGAAATGACCAACACTTGTTCGTGAGCCTAGTGGCGCTCCCCTCGATGATGTCTGGCGGGGTGGTTAGCCGCCTCCGTGGGACAAGGTCAGTCTACAAGAATGGGCTATAGCCTCTCCTCGCCTGCCTCATTGGCCCTCCTTCAGAGCCGGCCACACGAGCTTTCGTCTTTCAGCACGGCGTTTTCTCGCCAGCTACCAGAGCCACACCGATGCCGTTAATGAGCGTCCAGTCGAGGGGTTGTGTGGCCCTGTCCATCTTGCCCAGCACCTTGGCTTCGCATTTGCCGGTGCGGCGGAAAGCCTTCAAGACGCAGTTCTTGACCTTCTCCAGATCAGCCTCGGACGGATATCGGCAAGGGTTCAGCTCGTCCTTTTGAACTTGCGCATCTTCGTGTTGGCGAACCCCAGGCCGCCCGACATATTTGCGGCCTATCCGGCACCTCAACTTCGAACAACCTTGCGGCAAGCTCTTGGGATAGCCCACGCTCGTGCCTCCACCACCCGCTCAGCAGAGCCAGATTTGTCGTTGATGGCACGGTACTTGCGCAGTCATTCGCAGACGCGTCACGGACCGAGAGTGTCGTCCCATGAATTCAATCACCAAAAAGGCCGCCCGACGTTGCTGGGACCGCCTGCAATTACCTTATCCCAGAATTGGGAGCAACGGCTTCAAAAGGGATAACTCATCACCTCAATTCTGTCGATCGCGCGGCCATCGAACCGCAGCCATCGATCAGACTTCCGCCTCGTTGCACTCATTGCGACCGCCTTGGTGCTTGCGACGACCGCTCAATTCTGGCTGCCAGGATAACCGCATATGGCGACGGAACTTCCTGCTTCAAAGCAATATAGAGATCGTCGATCATCCCCCCATCAAGGCCTCGATCGAGGACACCGCGTTCGGCTTGCTTGGTTCGCAGTGAACAGGCCGCACTTCGACGGATGCGATCGATGCGACCGCGCCGAGAACTCTCCCGCATTGTCGACGGTTGTGTCCGTCGGCCCTCCGATGAGGCCTCGGATGCGTGGGCGCCGAGGCCTCGACTGAGGCCGACTGGCCGCCGCCGGAAGGTCTAGCGGCTTTGATCCCCGGCGATATAGCCACCCCTGCTGCAACAGCTCCTAGCTGGAGAACTCATTCATGACCGAATCGGCGACAGATTTAGTGGACGCGGCTCTGTTCGACCGAGATCGGCTTGACCCAGAAAGTCCCTATCAACGGTCTGGCCCCGCATGGGGTGCGATCATTTCGCTTTCCTTCGGCACCTTCGGGCTTGTGACGGCAGAGTTTCTGCCCGCCAGCGTTCTGACACCGCTCGCGCATGATCTCGGTATCAGCACGGGCACGGCTGGACAGGCGCTAACAGCGACCGCAATCGTCGCGGCGATCTCGGCACCGACAATGGCCATCGTGACAAAGCGTCTGGACCGCAGGGTCGTCATCTGGGCGATGACGCTGCTGCTGATCCTGTCGAACGTTCTGGCGGAGGTTGCGGGGTCGCTGCCGGTGTTGCTGGCGGCACGCGTCGTCCTCGGCATATCGCTCGGTGGTTTTTGGTCAATTTCGGCAGCGTTGGCAATGCGGCTGGTTCCAAGTCACCTCATGCCGCGCGCCATGTCGATCATCCTCACCGGCGTTTCTGTCGCCTCCGTCTGCGCGGCTCCAATCGGCGCTTATGTCGGTGACATTTGGGGATGGCGAGCCTCGTTCAAGGTCGCCGCAATCGTGAGTGCCGTTGCGCTGCTCGTGCAACTCGTAACCATTCCGCCACTGCCTCCGATCGAAGTGCGCAGATTCCGCAGTCCGCTGGATGTCGCGAAGAATCCGACGATGAAGGTTGCGGTCCTAGTCGTGCTATTGGTCGCTTCCGGCCATTTTGCCAGCTTCGCCTACATCCGCGACTTTCTCGAGAGCGTTCCTCCGCTCGACAAGAAGTCGATCCCGCTCGTGTTCCTTGCTTCTGGCACGGCCGGCGTCTTCGGCAATTTAGCGGGCGCATTCCTCACCAAACACAGTCTCAAGGCAGTCGCGGCCCTGCCGCCCCTGCTCATTGCCGTAGCCGCTGTCTCGCTCCTGACTATGGGAGCATCGGCCTTGACCTCGGCAATTGCAGTTGCCGTATGGGGCTTTGCTTTTGGCGCGGTCCCGGTCGGATTGCAGACCTGGATGGTGCTGCGCGCCGCTCCGAAACAGGCCGAGAGCGCTGGTGTACTGATGGTCATAGCCTTCCAAGTGGCGATCGCAGCCGGCACAACTTTCGGTGGCCTATTGGTGGATCACACGGGCATTGCCAGTGTCTTTCTCTACAGCGCGGTTGCCACGTTCCTCGCTGTCTTGACAGTATTTCTGCTCGGCCCGAACCGCAACAGCTGACCGCCTGGTGGGGAGTGACGACGGTCGGTGGCGTTAACGCTATTGTCACCTCTGAGCTCGGCCAAAGGCCGCGGCTTCGTCGTAACCATGCCTTCGATGGGGCAGCGCCAAATTGCTACCTGCTCATCGCGTTATGACAATACAGCGCGCTTATTGCGTCATCGTGTTCCCGATCTCGGCTTCAATGCCCGGCTACTCGCTGCGGAGGCAGATGGGCGCCGGCGTCCCACCGACAACGATCGGTCTTTCTCATGTAGCTGTTCTCATGTAGCTGTCGGGGAAACGCGGCAGGTTTTCCGCCAGAACCCGCCAGTCGTCGCGCTCGCGTTCGCCTTCCTTGCGCGCACCGAACAACTGGATGATCATCTTGCCGTCGGACCCATATGCTTCGAGCGAGGTGACGTGACTGTCATTGGTCGGCTTGCGCACGGCCCAAACCTCACGGATTTGGTGGCTCCTGAGATGCAGCCGGAAGGTTTCGTCCAGCACATAGATGCACGGCCCGATCTGCTTGACCGACTTGATTAAGCCGGAATGGGTCTGGATAGAGCCTCGGTTGCCGACGAAGCACATGATCGGCAATTCGTCTTCGGCCGCACGCTGGAGCACGGCGCCAACTGCAGCATTGTCGAGCAGCCAAGCGTAATCCTGGCCTACCATGCGCAAAGCCTGGCAGCGGCTGAGCTTGAGCGTCTTCAGAAGGTTGACGTCAGTCAGCCGGCTCCAGTGCTCGCGTAGGTCGTCCACCGTGCCGGCCCGGTCCGCAGTCCTCGCGCCCAGGTCGGCTACTCTCGCCTTAAGCGACATGGTCGGCTCCTGGTTGGCGGATACGAGCTCGGCCACCAGCTTTCGATAGGCATGAAGGTTGGAGACCGGCCTGAGATGCACCTTATGCACTGCTGCGCCGGCGGCGTCGAAGAATTGCAAACTGCGCTGGATTCCGCCGCGATGGCGCCTTTCAACAGCGAAACCATACCTCCAAGCCTGCGGGAAGACGCGAAGGTCGAATTCGTCACCAAGGACCATGGCGTGATTGTTGCCGGTTATCACTTTGTTGAAGACGCCAATCTTTTCGTGCACGGCACCTTGATTGCGGGTCAGCGCCGTCACTTCGCCCACGAATTCGAGGCCCGTCAGCAGGTGATTGACGCGCGGGTCGATGCGTGCCGCGCCGAAACCGCAATGGGCCGCGACCAGTTCCGCTTCCGAAATGCCCAATTGGGCGGCGAAATCACGCGCGGGAATGCTCGGACAGACTTCCCACGCACGCCGGATTTCGTTGGGCGACCGCTTCTTGCGCTGATCCATGTTTTTAACCCCGCCCCGTTCTTCTTTTGACGATCGGTCGAAAAAAGGGCCTCAGGGGTGTGCACGGCGGACGCGATTGATCGTCAGGCACACGCCAGTCGAATCCTGTCTCCGGGCGGTCAGCGGCCAATCGCCGGTAGAGAGCGATTGTTGGGTGGTCGGCGCCAATCGGCCGATCGAGCATTCGGGTTCCACCGGCGGTGCTGCTTTCCCACACAAGGCGGGTCTGAGGGAGGAGCGACATATTGCTTCCTTCGTTCTTCGATTGCGAGGGCAACCCAAAGGTGAATCGGCCGGCAATTTTGCCGCCGCAACGAAGGCTCTCAAAAGTCGTGCCAGTTGCTCCGCGGCAAGCTCTGAACATCTTTGGCTCTGTTCATTGCTTTACGCGTGAGTGCATCGCGAACTCAGGCGCCCCTCCTGTGACGCGGACGCGACAAACCCGACAGTAAGTGTCGGTTGTCGGACGTCTCCCCAGCAATCGAGCATAGAGACGTCGGGATGTCCTACCGTTTTTACACACGTCTTCCCTTTGGCACGGTTCATGCGAGATGATCCGCGAAAACGTCACGGACCGAGGAGAAATCGAGCCATGATTACGCTCACCGACAACGCTGTTGCCGCCATCAAGGCCGCTCTTTACCGCGCCAGCGAGCCGGCGGAAGGATTTCGCATCATGGTCCATGCCGGCGGCTGCGCCGGCTTCCAATACTCAATGGGCCTGGAGAGCGTCTCACATGAGGGCGATACGATCATCGAGCGAGATGGGCTCAAGGTGTTCATGGATAGAGGCTCCCAACCCCATGCCGCCGGCATGACCGTCGACTTCGTCACAGGGCTCGAAACATCCGGCTTTGTTTTCGATAACCCCAATGCGCAGGAGAAGTGCAGCTGCGGCAAGTCCTGCAAATGATTGCAGGGGAACAGGCTATGTTCGACTATAGCGACGCCAAGGAATACTGCGTCAAACCGGTAACCCCCGGCGCTCTGGAACCAGCCGACACGCACTGTCGGCCCGGAACAATTGCGTTCGGTGATGTGCCAAATCGCGATCATCGATCGTTGCCGTGGGCAAGCAAACAACATTGCCCGAAACAGCTGAATTCCCGGCGGATGCCGCCACCAAATGGCAATGTCGGCAGCGACCGGTCAGCCAAGCCATCGCTCGCCCGGCCGCCCACCTCACCAGATACGATATGCGCCAGAGGTTCAATGGCCCGCCTACCCTTGAATCATTTCAGCAGTTGAAGGATCACTCCCATGAGACCTGTCTATCTCGACAACAACGCAACGACGCGGGTTGATCCTGCAGTCCTTGGAGCGATGTTGCCTTTCTTTACGGAGCAATTTGGCAATCCTTCGTCCATGCACGCCTATGGCGCATCGGTTGCTGAAGCCGTGAGAAAGGCGAGGCGGCAGTTGCAAGCCCTCATCGGCGCGGGATTCGAGGACGAGATCATCTTCACCTCGGGCGGGACTGAAAGCGACAGTACAGCCATCCTTTCGGCGCTCGAGGTAATGCCCGGTCGAACGGAAATAGTGACTTCCGCGGTTGAACATCCGGCCGTTCTGAAGTTGTGCGCGCACCTTGAAAAGACGCGCGGCGTCAAGGTGCACATTATCCCAGTCGATCACCACGGCCGGCTCGACCTGGACGCCTACAGAACCGCCCTCACCCCACAAGTGGCAATCGTCTCGATAATGTGGGCGAACAGTGAGACCGGTACGATCTTTCCCGTGGTTGAGCTTGCCGACCTAGCCAGGGAAGTCGGCGCGCTTTTCCACACTGATGCAGTGCAGGCGGTCGGAAGGTTTCCGATTGAGCTGAAATCGACCGCGATCGACATGCTGTCGCTCTCCGCCCACAAGCTGCAGGGTCCAAAGGGGATAGGCGCGCTTTATGTAAGACGTGGCGTGCGCTTCTCCTCCCTGATCAAGGGTGGCCACCAAGAGCGCGACCGGCGTGCAGGCACTGAAAACACACCCGGCATAGTCGGACTGGGCATGGCGGCCGAACTCGCCTTGAAATTCATGGACGAGACAACACGAATAAAATGGTTGCGCGACCGCCTTGAGAACGGGATCATCCAGCGCATCCCAAACGCATCCATCAACGGCGATCCGCAGGAGCGATTGCCAAACACTGCAAACATTGGATTCGAAGGTATCGAAGGCGATGCAATCCCAATTGTCCTCAGCCGGCTGGGAATCGCCTGTTCCGCCGGGTCCGCCTGTGCCTCTGGCTCAATGGAACCGAGCCATGTTCTGATCGCTATGAACGCGGCATGTGGGGCAGTCCGCTTCTCCTTGTCGCGTGACAACGGCGAAGATGACGTAGACCGCGTGCTTGAGGTCCTGCCTGCGATCATCGAGAAACTACGTGCCGTTCCCAGTGCTGGACTGTGCGGGCGAGGTGCAGAACACCTTCATTCCGGCCCGGGCCCGAGCGGCACAATAGCCGACGCCCACTCATGAGCCGTGAGGACTTCCTCAACGTGACGACCCTACGCAATGGAGAGCAGGCAACCCGGGGTCGCCTTCACCACTTCAGAAAAGCTTGAGATCGCCAAGTCTCTTGCCCCAGCCGCCGTGCCAGAGGTCGGCACGCCGTCAGCAATGTCACCAACGCATCGACACCACAATTTCGCGCCGGGAGAATACAATGAACTGCTCCGCTGACAGCCGCCCGATTGATCCCACCGATATCCTGGCGCGACTGAAGGGCCTGTCGGCTGCGGAGGACTTCTTCGCCTGCCTTGGCGTCTCCTACGACCCGAAAGTGATGAATGTCTCGCGGCTCCATATCATGAAGCGCGTGGGCCAATACCTTGCCGAAGAAGATTTCTCCGGTCTGCCTGACCAGGTAATCGCCGCGCGGGTGCGCGCCAAGCTGGAACGCGCCTACGAAGATTTCGCGACTTCCTCGCCGCTCACGCAACGTGTGTTCAAGGTGCTAAGGGACCACGATCCAAACATATGTCCCGCACCTGGCCGCGCCTTCGTCCCGCTCGACTCTGCACTGAAGCGGTTCGGAAAGTAATGAGCCCGACACGGCTGCGACGCGACAATGTCGGGAAGTCGACAAATCCAGTCCTCATGACGCCTCCTCGGACGCAAACGAAGCCACCTTCTGGAATAGAGGCAGGAAGAAGACTTGGCATGAACGATGCAGGCAATGAGGTGAACCGCCAAGCACGCATCCGGACTGGGAGCTTAGAGAAATCGCCAATGCACATCGTAATCTGCATCAAGCAGGTGCCGGATTCGGCCCAGATCCGCGTCCACCCGGTGACGAACACGATCATGCGTCAGGGTGTGCCGACCATCATCAATCCTTACGACCTGTTCGCCCTCGAAGAAGCGCTCAAACTGCGCGACGTTCATGGTGGCGAGGTTACTGTGCTCACAATGGGTCCGCCCATGGCGGAGGACTCGCTGCGAAAGGCGCTCGGTTACGGTGCTGACCGAGCAGTTCTCTTGACGGACCGCTATTTTGCCGGATCCGATACGCTGGCGACCTCCTTTGCTCTTTCGCAAGCAATCGCAAAAATTGGGGAGACTTTCGGCAGGCCAGACATCGTCTTCACCGGCAAGCAGACGATTGACGGCGATACCGCCCAGGTCGGACCAGGCATAGCCAAGCGCCTGAATCTATCGCAACTTACCTACGTCGCGAAGATTGCCTCCATCGATCTCAAAACGCGCGAGATCGAAGTCGCGCGTCGCGCCGAAGGCGGCACCCAGTTGCTGAAGAGCAGACTCCCCTGCCTCATTACCATGCTGGAAGACACCAACGAAATCCGCCGGGGCTCGCTCCAGCAGGCTCTTTGCGCGGCGCGCAGCCAAGTCGTGAAGTGGACTGCAGCCGACGCCGGCATTGACGATCTCACCCGGTGCGGTCTGCGTGGCTCGCCGACAGTCGTCAAGCGTGTTTTCGCCCCCACCGCACGGGCAGAAAGCGCGGCGCAGATCGACACCGCGGAAAAGGGCTTGCAGGACATCGCCGATGAACTCATCGCCGATATCTTAACCCGCCGGCCGGCGCTGGAACATGAGTTGGCCTTCAAGAGCGGCACGTGACGGCCAGGAGCAGAAAATGTCGACCGCAAGCCAAGCTACCCCTCGCCTTGCCCCCGGCCGTGCCGGTGTAAAGAAAGAACTTCCCGACCGTTTCAAAGACTACCGGCACGTGTGGGTCTTCCTCGAGCTCGAACGCGGCAATGTGCATCCTGTATCATTCGAACTGCTGGGTGAAGGCCGCAAATTAGCCGACAAGCTTGAAGTCCAGCTCGCGGGCGTCGTGCTGGGACCGCCGGGCGAGATGGTCGAGGACGCTGTTGCCGAGGCCTTCGCTTACGGGGCGGATCTTGTCTACATCGTCGATGCGCCGCCGCTCGCCGACTACCGCAACGAGCCGTTCGCCAAGGCGCTCACGGATCTGGTCAATACCCATAAACCCGAAATCCTCCTTCTCGGCGCGACCACACTGGGCAGGGATCTTGCGGGCTCGGTAGCGACGACCCTGCAGACGGGGCTCACGGCCGACTGCACCGAACTTGATGTAGATTCCGACGGTTCACTCGCCGCGACCCGTCCGACTTTTGGTGGCTCGTTGTTGTGTACGATCTATACACTAAATTACCGGCCGCAAATGGCGACGGTGCGACCAAGGGTCATGCCTATGCCGCAACGGGTGGATAAGCCGGTCGGGCGTGTCATGCGGCACAAGCTGTCGCTCGTTGAGGACGATATCGTCACCAAAGTCCTCGGCTTCCTACCGGATAACCAGTCGGCAATGGCAAATCTTGCCTATGCGGATGTCGTGGTTGCGGGAGGCCTCGGTCTCGGTGCGGCGGAGAACCTTCAGCTTGTGAAGAATCTTGCCCGAGCGATCGGCGCCGAGCATGGCTGTTCGCGCCCCTTGGTCCAGAAGGGCTGGATGCCGGCTGATCGCCAGATTGGCCAAACTGGCAAGACCATTCGACCGAAGCTTTACATCGCGGCCGGAATTTCCGGCGCCATCCAGCACCGAGTTGGGGTCGAGGGGGCCGATCTCATCGTCGCGATCAACACCGATCCGAACGCGCCGATTTTCGAGTTCGCCCACCTCGGGATCGTCACGGATGCAATCCGCTTCCTGCCCGCACTCACGGAAGCCTTCACCCGGCGGCTGTCGCCGCACAGTCGAGACAAGCTTGCGAGTTGAGGGAGAGGACATGATTGAACAATTCGATGCCATTGTGGTCGGAGCCGGCATGTCCGGAAACGCAGCTGCTTACACTTTGGCAAGCCAGGGGCTGAAGGTACTGCAGTTGGAGCGCGGGGAATATCCGGGCTCTAAGAACGTCCAGGGCGCCATAATGTACGCGAACATGCTGGAGAAGATCATCCCGGACTTCCGGGATGATGCGCCCCTCGAGCGGCACCTGGTCGAACAGCGACTTTGGGTGATGGACAACACATCTCACACCGGAATTCATTACCGGTCGGACGACTTCAATGAGGCGAAACCCAACCGCTACACGATCATCCGCGCCCAGTTCGACAAATGGTTTTCCCGCAAGGTGCGCGAGGCTGGCGCGACGGTCCTGTGTGAGACGACCGCGACGGAACTCGTCCGTGATGGCAATGGCAAGGTGATCGGCGTCCGCACAGACCGGGCTGGCGGAGTGGTCTTCGCGAATGTGGTCGTTCTCGCAGAAGGGGTGTCGGGATTGCTTGGCACTCGCGCAGGCCTGCGCGAGATGCCGAAGCCGGAGACCGTGGCGCTTGCCGTCAAGGAAATGCATTTCTTGCCCGAAG
>NZ_RZOT01000479.1:0-4811 GCF_003999085.1 Mesorhizobium sp. M4A.F.Ca.ET.090.04.2.1 | reverse complement strand
GTGCGGGGGTTCGAGCGGAATGCCGATGACGAGATCGGTACGCGCGGCAAAGGCCGAGGTGGCGGTGGCGAGTGCCAGGGCGGCGGCGGCGAGAACGGTCTTCCACAATTTCATCGGGCAACTCCCATCTGCTCAAACCGGGTGGATAGAAGCGTGATTTCGAGGTCGAGTAAATTGCGTTTCGTGCTGTCGGGCGACGCCAGGCGGAATGTTTTTCCAGAAATAGTCTGCCTGCCCTCGGGATCAGTCCGCGACAGTGCCCCTCAACAGCACGTTGAGGCCGATCGCCATCACCTTGGCCGATTCCACCATGTCGGCGATGCCGACCCATTCGTCGGGCCGGTGGGCGAGGTCGAGGATGCCGGGGCCATAGGCGATGCAGTCATAGATGTGGCCGATGCGGGCGACGTGCTTCTGGTCGTAGGTGCCCGGCGAAATCACATAGTCGGGCTCGCGGTCGAAGATCGCCATGATGCCTTGTGCCACGGCTTTCACCACAGGTGCGTCGCGCTCGGTCATCAGCGGCAGCACTTCCATCAGATCGCGGATCTCGTAGTCGAACTTCGTCCGCTCGCGCTTCAGCCGCTCCAGGATATCCGTCACCTCGCTCTTCACCGTGGCAAGGTCCTCCTCGAGCAGGAAGCGCCGATCGATGGTCAGCCGGCAGGAATCGGGCACGTTGGGCGAGGGCAGGCCGGGGCGGAAATCCTCGGTCTGGCCGCCATGGATGGAGTTGATGTTCATGGTCGAGCGCCTGGCGCCTTCGGGTACGACGGGCATGCGCGTCACCTTGCGGTCCAGCGCCGGGAACAATTCGTCCTCGAAGGCCTGCAGCACGGCGCCCATGTGGCGCACCGCATTGTCGCCGAGGAACGGCATCGAGCCATGCGCGATCTCGCCCTTGGTCTCGATCTCGGCCCACCAGACGCCGCGATGGCCAAGGCAGATGCGGTCCTTGTTCAGCGGTTCCGGAATGATGACGTGGTCGACTTTCGGCTTGGAAAAATAGCCGAGCCTGGCCAGATGGGCGACGCCGCCGAAACCGCCGGATTCCTCGTCGACCGTGGCCGAAATCTCGATGGCACCGGGGAAGTCCGGAAACACCTCCATGAAGGCCTCGGCGGCGATGATCGAGGCGGCCAGCCCGCCCTTCATGTCGCAGGCGCCGCGGCCGTAGACCTTGCCGTCCTTCACGATGCCGGCGAACGGATCGACGGTCCAGCCTACGCCAGCCTCGACGACGTCGATATGCGAGTTGAGATGCACGCATGCGCCGGGCGATCTGCCGTCGAAGCGGGCAACGACGTTGACGCGCGGGTAGCGGTCGGTGTCGCCGGGCGTGCCTTCGGCGCGGACGAACTCTGTTTCGAAGCCGCGCTTCTTCAGGCGCTCGCCGACATATTCGGCGCAGGGGCGATAGGCCTCGCCCGGCGGATTGACGGTCGGGAAACGGATCAGGTCCGCGGTCAGCGCAACGAGGTCTTCGATCCGCGCATCGACGGCCTTAAGGAGTCGTTCGGTCATTCCTGAAGTTGAGCAGCGAAGCGGGCGACTGGCAAGCGCGACGGCGAAGTCGTTGAAACTACGTGTCGCGGCGGCAACTATGGCGGGAAATTCGTTCAAATTCGCTGCTTTGGATTGGCGAATTCATCAACGAGTGTGTGTTACTTCATTCACCTGCCGTTAAAATGCTGAAAAATCGCGTGATGGCAGGCATGCAAGGGGCAATCAAAGGGGTTTGATCGCATGAAAAAGACTGTTCTCATGGCAACGATACTGGCGACCGCGCTGTTCGGCACCTCGGTCGCAGGCAAGGCTGCCGCCCTGGTGGCCAATATCGATGTATCCTCACAAACGATGACCGTCAGCAGATACGGCCAGGTGCTGTACCGCTGGAGCGTGTCCACCGCCCGCAAGGGTTACTTCACGCCGCGCGGCAGCTACCGCCCGCAGTGGACGGCCCGGATGTGGTATTCGCGCAAATACGAGATGTCGCCGATGCCATACTCAGTGTTCTTCCGTGGCGGCTACGCCATCCACGGCACCGGCGCGGTGAAGTATCTCGGGCGTCCGGCCTCGCATGGCTGCGTGCGCCTGCACACCGCCAACGCCGCGACCTTCTATTCGATGGTGCGCGAAGCGGGCTACGGCAACACGCGCATCGTCGTCACCGACTGACCTCGCGCGATTGCCTTTCGGCGCCAAAAGCGTTGCAGCAATGCCGCACTGCAACCGGAACTCGCATCGAGGCACGGTTTCCGGTGCCGGCGTCGATTGCGTAAATCTTTGGCGGTGGTAGGTATCGCAACGTTACTTTTTGATGCTTGGGGATTACAATGTATCGACTTGTTTTGAGCGCGGCGATTGCCGTAACCGCTACTTCCACCTTCGCTGCCGACGCGCCCGTCGTCCTGGACCAGGAACTCGCCCAGCCGCATATTTCAGGCTACGGCGAGGTATATCTCGGCGGTCTCTACTTCGCGACCCCCGGGGACGATGCAGACGGCACGACCGCCGGCGGCGCCGCCCGGGTCAATTTTCCGATCGACGCTCGCTGGAACATCCAGACCGACGCGGTGATCGATTCGCTGTGGGTCGAGGGTACGAACATCTACAGCTACGGCGGCGCAATCCATGGCTACTGGCGCGATCCGAGCGCCTATGCGCTCGGCGGTTTCGCTACGATCACGGGATATGGCGGCGAAGATTTCGGCGGTGCCGATCTATACTCCTTCTCGGTCGGCCCTGAAGCTCAAGCCTATTTCGGCAACGTGACCGTCTACGGACAAGTCTACTACGGCCAGTTGCGGGCCTCCGGTGAATCCGAGCATCTCGACAATTGGGGTGGCCGCGGCGTGGTGCGCTACTTCGCCCAGGACAACCTTCGCTTCGACGGCGAACTTGGCTTCGCGAGACTTTCGGCGGACGGCGCGCACTTCGACACCGTCTCGGCGGCTCTGCAGGCCACCTACCGTTTCACAGGTACGCCGTGGTCCGTCTTCGGACGCTACCAGTTGGATCATCTGACTTTCTCCGAAGGTCCGGGCAGCGTGAACGTCCACAAATATGTGATCGGCCTGCGGGCGAGCTTCGGCTCGGATACGCTGCTGTCGGAGGACCGCAACGGCGCTACCATGGATACGTACCGGTCGAATTTTACCGTGCCGTTCCTCTAGGGTCAGGTAAGCAAGAGCTACATCAAAGCCGCGAAGAGCAATCTTCGCGGCTTTTCTTTGCTGGTGGCCTCAGTCCTCGATTTCCGGAAAACCTTCAGGCAGTGCAGACCGCGCTGGGAAACCGACCCTGGGTGCGCTCAGCTGACTACTTTCGCCTGCCCACGCCGGCTGCGGCGGCGGCCGCTCATCTCCCACCTTTTGTGGAACCACATCCACTGGCCGGGATCCTCGCGCACCCAGCGCTCGACGACGTCGGCGAGAAGCTGGGTGGTGGCGTGGACGTCGACACTGCCGCTCTCTGTGCGCGGCAAGGTCAGCTTGTCCTCGATCTCGAGGCGGAAACGGTTGTCCGGCAGCCGGACGCAGCGTGCCGGATAGACGTCGCAGTCGTAGTGGCGGGCGAGCATGCCCAGTACCGGATTGCTCTGGCAAGGGCGGCCGAAGAAGGTCGTCTCCAGTCCGCTGGAGAATTTCTGGTCGACGAGCACGCCGATATTGCCGCCGTTCTCCAGGATGGCGGCAAGCGCGAAGGAAGCGCCGGTCGAGGAGGGCAGCAAGCCTCCCATGGTCGAGCGGCGCGTCGAGTGGATGTAATCGGCGAGATAGGGATTATTGGGCGGGCGAAACAGCGCGGTGATGTTCATGCCGAAGGTGGCCGCGGCCACGGGCAGCAGCTCGAAATTGCCGAGATGGCCGGTAAACAGGATATGCGGCTTCTTCTCGCCGGCGATCTCGGCGAAATGCTCGACACCGCGCACCTCGACCCGGCCCGGCTTCGTCGCATTCGGATCGAAATCGAACAGCGCATCGAGGAAGATATACTCGGCCGCGAGGCGGGCCATGTTGCCCCACATGTCCAGCGCGATGGCCTCGATCTCGGCGTCGCTCTTTGCGGGATAGGCGCGCCGCAGATTGTTGACCGCGACCCGATGACGTCCGACCAGCGGGCCGATGCGGCGGGCGACGCGGTCGGCGAAGTTGAGCGCCTTGTCCGGCGGCAGGAGCCGCAGCAGCGAGATCATCGCCATGGCCAGGCGCGCCACCAGCCAGTGCTCCATCTGGCGCAGCCGCCGGCCGTAGCGGAACATGAAGTCCCGGCGGGCTTTCTTGAGCACCTTACCGACCATTTGCCTTAGACGCGCAGGATGATCTTGCCGAACACGTCGCGGCCTTCCATGCGCTTCAGCGCCGCGTCGATGTCGTCGAAGCCGACCTCGGTGTCGATGACGGGAGCGACGAGGCCGGCCGCCATCTTCTGCATCGCATCGGCCATGTTCTCCATGCGGCAGCCGAAGGAGCCGAGCAGCTTCAGCTGCTGCTGGAAGAGCTGCATCAGATTGACCTGTGTCGACACGCCGGAGGTGGAGCCGCATGTGACCAGGCGGCCGCCGCGCTTCAGGCACAGCATCGAGCCGGCGAAGGTGTCGGCGCCGACATGCTCGAAGACGACGTCGACGCCCTTCTTCTTGGTCAGCTTGCGCACGACGCCTTCGAAACGGTCCTCGCGGTAGTTGATGACATGGTCGGCCCCCAACGCCTTGGCCTTGTCGATCTTGTCGTTCGAGCCGACCGTGGTGATGACGGTGCAACCCATCTTCTTCGCCAACTGGAGCGCGGTGGTGCCGATGCCGGAGC
>NZ_RZOT01000478.1:0-4811 GCF_003999085.1 Mesorhizobium sp. M4A.F.Ca.ET.090.04.2.1 | reverse complement strand
ATGCGGACCGCCGGCCGTGGTGCCTGACCGTTTCGCTGTCGCACCCGCACGACCCCTACGTCGCGCGCAAGCAGTATTGGGATCTCTACGAGAATTGCCAGGCGCTGGATCCCGAAACCGGGTTCATCGCGCATGACGAGCAGGACCCGCATTCGCAGCGGCTCTACCGCGCCAGCGACTATTCCGCTTTCGAGATCACTGCTGAGCAGGTGCGCCGTTCGCGGCGCGGCTATTTCGCCAACATTTCCTATGTCGACGACAAGCTCGGCGAGCTGCTGGACGTTCTCAAGCGGACACGGATGCTGGACGACACCACCATCCTGTTCTGCTCGGATCACGGCGACATGCTGGGCGAGCGCGGCCTGTGGTTCAAGATGAGCTTCTTCGAGGGCTCGGCGCGGGTGCCGCTGATGATTGCCGGCAAGGGCGTGCCGGCCGGGCTGATCGAGGCGCCGGTCTCCAACCTCGACGTGACGCCGACACTGTGCGACCTCGCCGGCATCGATATGAGCGCGATCGCGCCATGGACCGACGGCCAGTCGCTGCTGCCGCTTGCCAATGGCGGGCAGCGCGCCGCGCCGGCATTGATCGAGTACGCGGCCGAGGGCTCCTACGCGCCGCTGGTGGCGATCCGCGACGGCAAATACAAGTTCGTCCATTGCGAGCTCGACCCGCCACAGCTGTTCGATCTCGGAGCCGATCCGCTCGAGCGCGACAACCTCGCCGACGACCCCGCCAACGCGGGCCTGGTGGCCGCGTTCATGGACAAGGTCCGGGCGCGCTGGGACATGGCCGCCTTCGACGCCGCCGTGCGTGAAAGCCAGGCGCGCCGCTGGGTCGTCTATCCGGCGCTGCGCAACGGCGCCTACTACCCGTGGGATTTCCAGCCGCTGCAGAAGGCGTCGGAGCGCTATATGCGCAACCACATGAACCTCGACAATCTCGAAGAGAACAAGCGGTACCCGCGAGGCGAATGATGACAACACTCGTCCCCTCACTCGATCATCTCAAGAAGGCCTATGCCGTCACCTCGACGGCAACGCAGGTGACGCCGCTGCTGGAGTCGGCAGCACTCGCGATGGAGACGGGGGCCGCACGCGTTTTCGTCAAGCCGGAGTCGCTGCAATGGGCCGGCTCTTTCAAGGTGCGCGGCGCCTATTGGCGGCTGAAACAGCTTTCGTCGGATGCGGCAAAGAAAGGCGTCGTCGCCTATTCGTCCGGCAATTTCGCGCAGGGGCTGGCGGCGGCCGGCCAGGCGCTCGGCATTCCCGTCACCATCGTTATGCCGATCGATGCGCCGGTCGCCAAGCGTGACGCCACCGCCGGCTACGCCGCGCGCGTCGTGCTCACCGACCATGGCGATCGCGCCCGTGAGGAAGTGGCGGCCGCCAAGGCGCGCGAGATTGCCGAGACCGAGGGACTCACGCTGCTGCATCCCTTCGACGACCCCGAGATCGTCGCCGGCCAGGCCGGCGCCGGGCTGGAGGCGCTCGACCAGTTGGCGGCGAAGGACGCGCATGCCGACCTGGTGTTCTGCTCGGTTGGCGGCGGTGGGCTGATCGGCGGCGTGTCGCTCGCCTTCCATTACCAGTCGCCGAAGACCGAGGTCATCGCGGTCGAGCCGGAAGGCTTCAACGGCATGGGTTCCTCACTGGCCCATGGCGCCATCGAGACGATGCCGATCGGGCCGAAATCGATCTGCGACGGGCTCATGGCGAGGAAGCCAGGCGAAGCACCCTTCGCGGCGGTGAGCGCGGCCGGCGTGCGTGGCGTCACCGTCGACGACACCTCGGTGCGGCGAGCGATGAAGATCGCGTTCGAGCGGATGAAGCTGGTGCTGGAACCGTCGGGCGCGGCGTCGCTGGCGGCGCTGCTTGGGGGCAAGGTGAACGTGGCGGGAAAGACCGTCCTTGTTGTGGCTACCGGCGGCAATGTCTCGCTCGCCGATTTCATGGCGCATATGAACAATGCTTGAAGCGGATTTCGTCATCATCGGCTCCGGCTCCGCCGGCTCGGCCATGGCCTACAGGCTGTCGGAAGACGGCAAGCACTCGGTGATCGTCATCGAGTTCGGCGGCACAGACATCGGGCCGCTGATCCAGATGCCGTCGGCGCTGTCGATCCCGCTCAACATGAGCCTCTACGACTGGGGTTTCGCCAGCGAGCCGGAACCGCATCTCGGCGGCCGCGTGCTCGCCACCCCGCGCGGCAAGGTGATCGGCGGCTCGTCCTCGATCAACGGCATGGTCTATGTGCGCGGCCATGCGCGCGACTTCGACCACTGGGCCGAACAGGGCGCGACCGGCTGGGGCTTCGCCGACGTGCTTCCCTACTTCAAGCGCATGGAGGATGCCGACGGCGGCGAGGATGGCTGGCGCGGCAAAAGCGGCCCGCTGTATGTGCAGCGCGGCACGCGCAAGAATCCGCTCTACGGCGCCTTCGTCGAGGCCGGCCGCCAGGCCGGCTTCGAACTGACCGACGACTACAACGGATCGAAGCAGGAAGGCTTCGGCCCGATGGAGCAGACGATTTTGGGCGGCCGCCGCTGGTCGGCGGCGAATGCCTATCTGAAGCCGGCTCTGAAACGCAAAAACGTCACTTTGGTCAAAGGCTTCGCCCGCCGCGTGGTCATCGAGAATCAACGCGCCACCGGGGTCGAGATCGAAGCTAACAAACAGATTCAGGTTGTTAAGGCGCGACGTGAGGTGATCGTTGCGGCCTCGTCGATCAATTCGCCGAAGATCCTGATGCTGTCCGGCATCGGCCCGGGCGCGCATCTGCAGGAAAACGGCATAGCCGTGGTGGCCGACAGGCCCGGCGTCGGCCGTAATCTGCAGGACCATATGGAGCTCTACATCCAGCAGGAATCGACCAAGCCGATCACGCTGAATTCGGTGCTCAACCCGTTCTCCAAGGCGTTGATCGGGGCGCAGTGGCTGTTCTTCAGGACCGGCCTCGGCGCCACCAACCATTTCGAGGCGGCGGCCTTCGTGCGCTCGCAGGCCGGTGTCGACTACCCTGATATACAGTACCACTTCATCCCGGCGGCGGTGCGCTATGACGGCAAAGCGGCGGCGAAGTCGCACGGATTCCAGGCGCATGTCGGACCGATGCGTTCGAAGTCGCGCGGCTCGGTGACGCTGCGCTCGCCCGATGCGAAAGCGAAGCCGGTGATCCGCTTCAACTACATGTCGCATCCGGACGACTGGACGGAGTTCCGCCACTGCATCCGGCTGACGCGCGAGATTTTTGGCCAGAAGGCATTCGACAGCTTTCGCGGCAAGGAGATATCGCCCGGCAGCCATGTGCAGTCGGACGAAGACCTCGACGCCTTCATCAGGGATCACGCCGAGAGCGCCTACCACCCTTGCGGCACCTGCAAGATGGGCCGCGCCGACGACCTCATGAGCGTCGTCGATCCGGAATGCCGGGTGATCGGGGTCGAGGGCCTGCGCGTCGCCGATTCCTCGGTCTTCCCGCGGGTGACCAATGGCAACCTCAATGCGCCGTCGATCATGACCGGCGAGAAGGCCTCCGATCACATCCTCGGCCGCACGCCTTTGGCGCCGTCCAACCAGGAACCCTGGATCAATCCGCGCTGGCAGGTGGCGGATCGATAGGGCATTGTCAGGCTGGCGCCCTCCCGCCCAGCGACCATCAATGGAGAACACCATGCGCGCCCAGCCCACGGCATCGCACTATGTCAACGGCCGCTACATCGAGGACGAGGGCGGCGCGCCGCTGCCGGTGATCTATCCGGCGACGGGCGAGACCATCGCCACGCTGCATTCGGCGACGCCGAACGTGCTGGAGCTGGCCATCGAGGCCGCGCGCGCCGCGCAGCCGGCCTGGGCGCGGCTGAAACCGGTCGAGCGCGGGCGCATCCTGCGCCGCGCAGCCGACATTCTTCGCACACGCACTGCGGATCTCGCGCGCATCGAGACGCTCGATACCGGCAAGGCGATCCAGGAGACGCTGGTGGCGGACGCGCCCTCGGCCGCCGACTGCCTGGAATATTTCGGCGGCGCGGTCGCCGCCTTCAACGGCGAGGCGGTCGATCTCGGCGGACCGTTTGCCTACACAAGGCGCGAGGCGCTCGGCGTGTGCGTCGGCATCGGCGCCTGGAACTATCCGATCCAGATCGCCGGCTGGAAGTCGGCGCCGGCGCTCGCCATGGGCAACGCCATGGTGTTCAAACCGTCGGAGAACACGCCGCTGTCGGCGCTGGCGCTGGCCGAGATCTACTCAGAGGCCGGTCTGCCCGACGGGCTGTTCAACGTCGTGCAGGGCTATGGCGATGTCGGCGCAGGTCTCGTCGGCCATGATGTCGTCGCCAAAGTTTCGGTGACCGGATCGGTGCCGACCGGGCGCAAGGTGCTCTCGCTCGCCGGCTCGAAGATGAAGCACGCGACGATGGAACTCGGCGGCAAGTCGCCGCTGATCGTCTTCGACGACGCCGATCTCGAAAACGCCATCGGCGGCGCCATGCTCGGCAACTTTTACTCGACCGGTCAGATCTGCTCCAACGGCACGCGCGTGTTCGTGCAGAAGGGCATCCATGACCGCTTCGTCGACCGGCTGGTCGAGCGCACCAAGAAGATCCGCATCGGCGATCCACTGGATCCCGAAACCCAGATGGGACCGCTGGTCAACAAGGCGCAGCAGGAGAAGGTCGTCTCCTACATCGCGGCCGGCAGGCAGGAGGGCGCTGCCCTCGCCTGCGGCGGCAACGTGCCGTCTTTGCAGGGTTTTCAGGGCGGCTATTTCGTCGAGCCGACGGTGTTCACCGGCGTCACCGATACGATGCGCAT